>NZ_JAWDJI010000147.1:0-5683 GCF_032465655.1 Paenibacillus sp. 3LSP
AACAAGGGGTTATACCCCAAGAGCAAACCACCCGTTGGACGGGTGGTTATGATTTTTGGGAACGATTTGCTAATCGCGCAGCGCATAAGGGAATCAGACCGGGGAGAAAATGATACGCGAGGTGATCAATATGCCAAATGGGGAAAAACCCATAGTTAAATGTAGCGTATCCAACTGCACCTATTGGGGAGAGAAAAACGTGTGCAATGCCGACGTCATTATGATCGATGTCGACCAGCATGCGAAGAACCATTATTCGGCGGAGTTCGCTGGTGAATCGTTTGATACGGAACACCAAGATGCTGCTGCATCGTCCGCTTCCACTTGCTGCCATACGTTTAAACCGAAGTCCAAATCGTCGTAAGGAAAACACATTTCACGGAGGTGCTTCAGATGACGGATACCAAATCAGACAAACCGCACAAAAAGTCGGCCGAAAAGAGCCGCACCGACTACCCGCGTAAAGTGAACCGTGAGCACCGTGAGGAGTATGCGGCCGAGGTTACCCCGGCCGGGACGTACAGCGGTAACGTGATCCGCAGTGAAAGATCCGAAGAATCTCACGATGCTGTAGGTAACAACGATACGGCAGGACGCACCGTTGGTTATGTCGGCGTGGGTTTAGGGATCGCCTCATTGTTCTTTTGGTCGATTATTCTGGGGCCGCTGGCTGCGGTTATGGGCTTCTATGCCTACAGCCAAGGCAACAAAACATCCGGGGCTTGGGCGATCGGCCTGGGGCTCGTATCCACGTTAAGCTACTTTGTACTGATGCCATTTACTCGCTAACCGACGTCCGATGGGGCTGCGGAAGCGCTGGAATCATGACCGTCATACTAACCGGCTAACGCCATCTTTAAGGCGTTGGCCTTTTCTTTTCTGCAGCTTTTATCGAAAAAGGGTGGTATGCGTCGCGGATTGCGTGTAAAATATAGGCATTGAACTAGTTATTCCTCGATAAGGAGCTTATTACGCATGCAAATCGATCCGCGAACGGTGGAACAGCTGATTCAGCTTCAGTCTTTAAATCCATTAAATTTGCAACAATCGTCATCTGAACGAGCAACCGGGGATATGGACGGCTCGTTGTTTGATATATTGCTTCAGGAAATGATGTTGGCTGAGCAGGGCGAGAGATCTTTGCCTGAGACCGGCTCCAGTGTTGATACTCAAGCTTTATTAGCATCGCTTCAAGGGTATCTATATTCTGCGGGGATCGACGGCGGAGATTCGTTAGACGCAGCCTCTTTTGCAGAGCTGCTTCCGAATTACTTAACGGCCGCTGCGGCAGCGACAGTAGGGGATGTTCCGGGGCAAGCCGCGGAGGTTACCGCTGACTTGCAGTCTTTGATTGCCGAAGCTAGTTCGCGATATGGCGTGCCGGAGAGTCTGATCAAAGCGGTCATTGCGACGGAATCCTCCTTTAATCCGCAGGCGGTATCGTCCGCCGGAGCCAAAGGGCTGATGCAGTTGATGGACGCAACGGCGAAAGGGCTGGGAGTCAGCGACCCGTTTGATCCTGCGCAGAATATTGATGGCGGCACCAAATATTTGTCATATCAAATCCACCGTTACGGCGGGGATATTAAAACGGCTCTTGCGGCCTACAACGCTGGACCAGGCAGACTGCAACAGCTGGGCATCAGCAACGATGAGCAACTGATGGAGAAGTTCCACTTATTGCCGCAGGAGACGCAAGGCTATATTGCCAAGATTATGCGAGCGCAAGCGAAATACGAGGCTTAATTTGGTTATAAAATTGAGAAGTACATGATTCGAAAGATCAAATGGAAAACGCTCCGATCGCGGTGATTTCGGGAATACGCGTTTTTCATTTGATCTTTTTTGAGATGAAGGTGAACCTAATGATCTATTTTGACCATGCGGCGACGACCCCGCCCTATGAGGACGTCACCAAGACTGTAGCAGAAGTAATGGCAAGGCACTATGGCAACCCGTCTTCATTACACCGGCTGGGCGAAGATAGTGCAAAGCTGTTGGACAAAGCAAGGGAGGTAAGCGCCGCTGCACTAGGCGTTCAACCTCGGGAAATCGTATTTACCGGCGGGGCGACGGAAAGCAACAATATGGCCATTAAAGGGGTTGCCCTCCAGTTTATCGAACGGGGCAAACATTTAATCACAACGGCAACGGAGCATCCGTCTGTACTCGAGAGTGTCAAGCAGTTGGCCTCATGGGGCTGGGAAACGACGATTCTTCCGGTTGACGAGAATGGAGGCGTGACCGTCAAGCAGGTGCAGGAAGCGTTGCGTCCAGATACCGTGTTGGTGACGATCATGCATGTGAACAACGAAACTGGGACCATACAGCCGGTGGAGGAAATCGGCCGCATGCTGAAAGCGACTGCCCCTAGGGTGCTGTTTCATGTAGACGGCGTTCAGGGCTTTGGCAAGCTGCCCTTGTCGTTGAATGACAGCGGAATTGATTTATACAGCCTGTCTGCGCACAAACTAAGAGGACCCAAAGGGGTAGGCCTGCTGTACGTCCGCGAAGGGCTTCGGCTTGCGCCGCTGCTGGCTGGCGGCGGACAGGAGGGCGGCTATCGTTCAGGTACGGAGAACATTCCTTATATCGTGGCTTTCGCGAAGGCGTTACGTCTGGCGAAGGAAGGCCGCGAGACTCGGGCAACCAAGCTGTATGGCTTGCGTGAGCGTCTGATGAAGGGGCTTGCAGAATTACCGGAGCTTGTGGTCAACTCTCCGGCGCAAGGCGCGCCGCATATTGTGCATTTCTCTTATCCGGGGATGAAAGCTGAGGCGTTGCTGCACATGCTGGAGGAAGAAGGTTTTTTCGTATCTACCCGCTCAGCTTGTTCTTCCAAGCGAAGTGAACCAAGCCGTATTCTGCTCGCTATGGGCAAAACGAAGGAAGTTGCCTCGTCCGGCATTCGGATCAGTCTAGGCGAGGAACATGAAGAACGAGACATTGACGCCCTGCTTGCCGCGTTGCAACGAAGTGTGAAGCGGCTGCAGGCTTTACGATAGGAGAGAAACGTTAAAATGGAATATGATATGCTGCTGCTCCGTTTTGGAGAAATCACCCTTAAGGGGCGAAACCGCTCACGCTTCGAGCAAGTGATTCACAATCATGTCAAAGCACTGATGCATAAATTTCCCCGGGCGCAAGTCATCAAAGAATATGGAAGAATTTTTATTGCCATCAACGGAGAGCCGCTAGAGCCGATGATTGCGGAGATGAAGAACGTGTTTGGCGTAACTTCGATGTCTCCCATCAAAGTTGTCCCCTCCCGGTTGGAAGATATTCTGCAGACGGGAGTTGATTTCATTAACGAACTGGGGCCGGCCCCGGGAACGAAGTTTAAAGTGACTGCCCGCCGGATCTGGAAGGCATTCCCTCACTCGTCGCATGAAATGAACAGACTGGTCAGCACTCCTATCCTGAACGCCAACCCCGAACTTAAGGTGGACGTTCATCACCCCGAAGTGGATCTGCGTGTGGAGATTCGGGAGCAGGGTACGTATTTGTTCTGTGAAGTGATCCCGGGGGCAGGAGGATTCCCGCTCGGCTCAAACGGTAAAGCCATGCTGCTCTTGTCCGGTGGAATCGACAGTCCGGTTGCCGGTTGGTCGGCGCTGCGTCGCGGATTGGAAATCGAATGCGTTCATTTCCACAGCTATCCTTTTACGAGTAAAAAAGCCGAGCAGAAGGTCATTGATTTAGCCCAAGTGTTAGCTAGGTATTCCGGCTTCATCAAGCTGCACCTCGTGCCGTTTACTGAAATTCAAACGAAGCTGGCACAGACCGGTCAGGATAACTTGATCATCACGATGATGCGAAGAGCGATGCTGCGCATTGCCACGAAGCTGGCGGAACGGAATGGCGCCTTGGCTCTGGTCACCGGAGACAGCTTGGGCCAAGTAGCCAGCCAAACGTTGTCCAGCATGAATGCGATCGGACGCGTAACGAATCTGCAAATACTTCGGCCGTTGGTGATGACCGACAAAGTGGATATCATTGCTTTGGCGCAGCAGATTGGCACGTACGACTTGTCGATTTTGCCCTATGAAGATTGTTGTACGTTATTTGTTCCGAAATCTCCAGCAACCAACCCGAATCTGCGAGTCCTGGAGAATGTGGAGCGTTCGCTGACGGATTTGGATGAAATGATTGACAAAGCGGTCGAGGATACAGAAACGATCTTTATCCGCCCTGGGCGCACCATTAAGCGACGGGAGAACACAGAGGATAATGTCGTTCAGGAAAGCTGGTTCTAACTATAAAAAGAAACCCGCCAGGCCAATTCAAATGGCTTTCGGCGGGTTTTACTGTTTCTAGCGGGTTGCCGGATGTGTCTGAGCTCCTTCAGTTTCTTTGCGCTGTTGGCGCTTCTTCATGTAACCCGCTAACAGTACGGCGGCGATTACAATGGCGATCAGTAGATAACGAAGAGCTGGATTCTCTTCGAAGAAATTGACGAAATGGCGTTCCTCGGTAATCATATTGGCGGCGGTGTAGGCAAGCACGGCAGCGCCAAGATAAGCGATCCAAGGGAACTTGTCCAACAGTTTAATAAACAAAGTACTACCCCAAACAACGATCGGGACGCTGATCAGCAGGCCGATGACCACCAGCACCATATGCTGCTTGGACGCCCCTGCGACGGCAATGACGTTGTCGAGCCCCATGGCAGCGTCAGCAATGATAATGGTACGAATTGCCGGCCATAGCTTGTCCTTGGCTTCAATGTTGTCATGACCGCCTTCATCTGCCAGCACTTTGTAGGAGATAAAGATTAGCAACAACCCGCCTATGGCTAGCAGCCAAGGGATTTGCAACAACCATACAACAATCAGCGTTGCTGCGATTCTTAGCACAACGGCACCGATTGTACCGTATAGGATAGCTTTCTTCTGTACCGTGTGGGGCAGCTTTCGTGCCGCCATCCCGATGACGATGGCATTATCACCCGCTAAAATGAGATCGATAAAAACAATATTGATCAGAGCGAGAAAAAATGCAGCACTAAATAAGTCCACGTTATGTCACTTCCTCTATAGACGTATATACGTATTAAATCGCCAAAAAGATTCATTTGTCCAGAGATGTTTTTATAAAGTGGCATAGCTTGGCTACATCCCTCATACAAGTTGTAGGGGGAGGGATGAGCTTGGAACATTTGCTGCTGTTATCAGAAATTTTAATCATCAATCTCGTACTCAGCGGCGATAACGCCGTTGTTATAGCTATGGCAAGCAAGAATTTGCCGCTCAAACAACGTAAGCGGGCGGTATGGTGGGGGGCATTGGGAGCCGTACTGTTGCGTTGCGTTTTGACCTGGGTAGCCGTGTTACTGTTGAAAATCCCGTTTATTCATGCGGCAGGCGGCGTGCTGCTGGCTGCGATTGCCGTGAAGCTGCTGCTGCCGCAGGAGGAACACTCCCGCGTGGCGGGCGCAAGCTCATTATGGAAGGCGGTGCAGACGATTCTCGCCGCCGATTTTATTATGAGCTTGGATAACGTGCTGGCAATCGCTGCACTGGCAGAAGGCGATGTGTCGATTCTTGTGATCGGGATCGCCATCAGCATTCCGATCGTGGTCTGGGGCAGCAATCTGATCGCCGATTGGCTGCAGCGTCTGCCGATCCTCGTTTATGCCGGAGCAGGCATACTCGGATACACTGCCGGAGATATGCTGCTGCAG
>NZ_JAWDJI010000148.1:0-13876 GCF_032465655.1 Paenibacillus sp. 3LSP
CAAAAACGAGGCGGAAGGCCTCTCCCACCCCGAAATTTTATAAATTCTATAATGTCAAGAAAGACGTCCAATCGCTTGAACGTCCAGAGTTCACTATTCTTGGATCAGCGTATACAGCTCGTTGGTCACTTTAAACTGATCCTTAAGTCCCGATGTGACATAAATTTTGTCGTCCTTCGTGATGAACAAGGCTTCCGTTACCTCATTATAATTTTCAACAAACTCCATCCCTTTCTCCAAGCCCATCACAAAAACCACAGTAGATAGCGCATCGGCATCCGTCGCATTATCCGTTAAGATGGTTACGCTCTTCAGCTCGTTTTGCGCCGGCGCGCCAGTTCTGGGGTCAAGAATATGGTGATACATCACCCCGTCCTCAACAAAATACCGCTCATAGACTCCCGAGGTATTAATCACCTGATCATTTAAGCGAATAGTCCCCATCGTCGTCCCGCGCGAGCTGTCAGGATCCTGCAGTCCAACGATCCAGTCGTCACCGTTCGGCTTGCTTCCAACCACGATGATACTGCTGCCGCCAAGGTCAACTAATGCGCTCTTTACGCCTTCTTCACGAAGATAAGCTGCGATTTTGTCTGCCGCATACCCTTTCCCGATGCCGCCGAGATCCAGAATCATCCCCGGTGTTTTCAGAAAAATCGTTCGCTTGGTTTCGTCCATCACCACATTTTGATAACCAACCAAGCTAAGCTCCCGCTGCAAGTCCTCCGGAGCCGGAACATGGGCATCTTCATGTCCAATATCCCACAGATCAACCAATCCGCCAACGGTTGGGTCAAACAGCCCATCCGTCTCCTTGGCATAATTCAGCGAGCGTTTTAATACCTCTATCGTATCTTCGGATACTTCAACCGCCTCTACGCCTGCCTCCTGATTCACTTTGTAGAGCTGGCTTGTCTCCAAAGTCCGGCTAAGCTCCTCGTCCAACGTTTTCAACATCGCATCGATATGATCCAAATGCTCTTCGCCCTTCGGGTCCTCATACAATTTGATGTTAACCACCGTATCAAAAATATAATATTGTCTTGAGGTCGGCTCTGCGGCCGCCGTTTTGTCCTTCGGATTCGCCTCGCCTCCGCACCCGGATAAGAGGATCGTCAGCATTGCCGTCAAGCCGAAAAGTACAGCCCGTTTGCGCCATTTCTGTGTTCGTTGCATCGTTTCACCTCATTTGAAAGTTCACGCAGCTCGTGGTTAACTTCCCGTATTGTATAATTTTCATCACACTTCGTCTAGGAAGAACATCACGGTGACTTGAGTACTGCAAAGAGGAACACGAACCTAAATGCAAAAAGAAGCGAGATAGATCTCGCTCCCACAATGATCAAGCCTCAAACCGAAGTTGATCCGAAATTCGTTTATCTTAATAAGTCATCTTCTCGAGTGATGTTATCGTATGAACGGTTATACCGCCGATAATCGTCTAAATACTGCCGCTCATGATTTTTTACATAGTAGAAGGTACCCCATCCGCTGAAAACGAGGAACAACACCAACATAATTCGGTAAGCCAACGTAAAATGGTCTGTGGCAAACCCGATCACAATACCTAAGATCGCTATACCCAATAGTCCCCAAAGGATTGATTTCATGATCTTTTTTACCAATTTCCATATCCCCCCTTATCTATTATGAATTGGATTATAGCATATTTTTCCTAGGTAAAGAGATTCTGTTATTTGTTTGCTATTTTGTGGAAATGACTGTGATCCCAGTCACTCAATCGCTGCCGATCGAGCGATATGCTTCTGGCAGAAACGGAGGTGCAGTGTCTCAAATCTAACTACGTGAAAATCAACACAATCTTCAGCACCTCCTGTCTTCGAAATCAATCAAGGAGGTTTCTCGATGAACCAAAGTCAAATCCCAACCGATACGCGTCACGAGCCGTCCATGTTCTGTTACCAATGCCAAGAGACCGCGGGTGGAACGGGCTGCACCATCACAGGTGTTTGCGGAAAGTCTGAGGAGGTTGCGAATCTGCAGGATTTGTTGGTCTATGTCCTCAAGGGGGCGTCATTCCTTGCCTTAGACAGCGACCTGCCGGAGCCGCTTGACCGGCAGCTATCCGTATTTACCATGAACTCCTTGTTTGCGACAATAACGAACGCTAATTTTGATCGCAACTATTTCGTGAGCCATATCCGGGAGGCTCTTGCCTTGCGAGATATTGTTAGAAGCTACTGGATGAAGAAGCACTCTGACGATGAGGCTGTCTTACCCGATGCCGCGCTCTGGGAGCCTAGAGATGAAAGCCAGTTCGCAGGTAAAGCCCAACAGGTCGGGGTCCTCTCTACCGCCAACGAAGATATTCGTTCCTTACGTGAACTATTAACCTACGGACTTAAGGGGATGGCCGCTTACACCTACCATGCCTATCAATTGGGTTATACCGACGGAAGGATTCATCACTTTATGCGCCAGGCGCTGGCTGCAACCTTGGACGATACCTTAACAACCGATAATCTTGTCGCCTTGGTCCTGGAAGCGGGCAAATATGGCGTCGAAGCCATGTCCTTGTTGGATCGAGCCAATACAAGCACCTATGGTCATCCGGAAGTAACCCAGGTCAATCTCGGTGTACGGAATCGCCCAGGTATATTGATCAGTGGTCATGATTTGAAGGATTTAGAAGAGCTGCTGCTCCAAACGGAAGGCACCGGCGTGGACGTATACACTCACAGTGAGATGCTCCCAGCCCACTACTATCCGGCATTCAAAAAATACAGCCATTTCGTCGGCAACTACGGCAATGCCTGGTGGCAGCAAACGAGGGAATTCGAAGCCTTTAACGGTCCGATTCTCATGACGACCAACTGTATCGTGCCGCCAAAGGATAGTTACCGGGATCGACTTTACACAACGGGGAACACCGGTTATCCTGGAGCACGTCATATTCCGGATGGCAAGGACGGGAAGCCAAAGGACTTCTCAGCACTCATCGCGCATGCCCAAAATTGTCCGCCGCCAACCGAGCTCGAAAGCGGGCATATTGTCGGCGGCTTTGCCCATCATACTGTGACTCGTTTGGCGGATCAGATCGTTCAGGCAGTGAAGAGCGGTGCGATCAAACGGTTTTTTGTTATGGCGGGGTGTGACGGACGAATGAAATCGCGGAACTACTACACCGAGTTTGCTAAGGCACTTCCTCGGGATACCGTGATCCTGACCGCCGGTTGTGCCAAGTACAAATACAATAAGCTGGACCTGGGGGATATTGGCGGGATACCCCGCGTCCTTGATGCGGGTCAATGTAATGATTCCTATTCACTCGCCGTCATTGCACTGAAACTAAAGGAATTGTTCGGTCTTGAGGATATCAACGAGCTGCCGATATCGTACAATGTTGCCTGGTATGAACAAAAAGCCGTCATCGTCCTGCTCGCTCTGCTCCATCTCGGTGTCAAGAACATTCACCTCGGCCCTACTTTGCCGGCCTTCCTGTCCCCCAACGTAGCGAAGGTCCTGATCGACAAGTTTGGCATCGGGGGCATTACGAATGTAGAGGAAGATATGGCCATGTTTCTTGGAGCTTTGGCGTAACGTGTGCAAATCGAAAGGACCCCCTATCACGTGATGTGAATGAGGGGGTCCTTTCGATTCCAGTCACTATATCGTTACTCGCTTAATAATGAGAGTTGGATTGCCGCCAAAGTCGGATACTCACGATACTGTTTAAAAACAACCTTCACCCTCCGGGCTGTCGTAACCGGAAGGATGACAATCTTCTTGTAACCGATTATCGAACCTTCTCCAATCAAACGCCATTCACCGAGAAGTGCAGTTTCCTCGTTGGACTTATCCTCGGTAAGTTCCGATGCCCACAGCTCAAACGCCTCTCTACCCGCTGTCCTTGTTCAATCTGTTCCTGTAAAATAACCGCGTTAAATGCCCTCGCCTCCGGTAAAACGATTTGTACCCAAGGCTCAGCATCCGACGCAGACGGTCTCCAAGCGCGATCCGGTGTGGCCTCGGCAAGAGCTTCGGCCGCCTCCTCCTGGGAAGCGGCACTCGATCCTATCCATACGGCCCCTTCGTTCAGCCTTGGATCATTTAATTCCTGGATTCGGCGTCCCAGCTTGGCCAGAACTTCACGATCCGGCGCTGCGATCACCCCATCCCGGTTAGGCGGGATGTTAAGCAGGAACATGGCATTACCGCCAACGGATTTCAAGTAGATGTCGAACAGTTCACGGTCGCTCCGCACCTGCCCGTCCTCTTCGGCATGGTAGAACCACCCCGGACGGATGGACGTGTTCACTTCAGCCGGATACCACACCCATTCTCCGCCATACCGAGCAATCGCCCGCCTGCTGCCCAGATCCTCTTCCATCGAGTTGATCGAACGAGCGAAGGACGGGTCATCGGTTTGTTGCGATTTTTCCGCCGTTTTCTCCGCATCTTGCAAAGCCCGAGGTACAACGCTCCATTCTTCCCGCCGCGTATGCCCTGCCTCGTTGCCAACCCAGCGGATATCCGGGCCGCATACGCTGATCACGCATTGCGGCTGCAGCCGGCGAATCGTCTCATAGTAACGGTCCCAATCGTACTGCTGCCGCTTGCCGGAGGGGCCTTCTCCGTTGGCGCCGTCCAGCCACACGCAGCTAATCTCGCCATATTGAGTAAGCAGCTCCGTCAGTTGATTCACGTAAAAATCGTCATACGCGGCTCCTTCCCCGTAGCTGGCTTCGGTCCGATCCCAAGGCGACAGGTATACTCCGAATTTCAGCCCGGCCTTCTGGCAAGCGTCCGAAACTTCGCGAACCACATCCCCCTTGCCGCCTTTCCACGGGCTGGCTGCGACCGTATGCTTCGTGTATCGGCTGGGCCAGAGGCAGAAGCCGTCATGATGTTTGCAGGTCAGTATGACGGCTTTCATGCCGGCTTGTTTTAAGATGGCCACCCATTCCGTGGCGTCGAGCTGCTTCGGGTTAAACAGCACCGGATCTTCATGACCCGTCCCCCACTCTCTGCCGGTCATCGTGTTCATCCCAAAGTGAATAAACCCGTAAAACTCTAACTTTTGCCAAGAAAGCTGCCTGCTCGAGGGCCTGATATTAAAAATTTCGTTTAGATTCATCAGAACAATTCCTTTCCAGTGGCATTTCGTTCGAGTAAAAAAGTTCTTAAATGAACTCCATTATGGAGTGTAATGTGTCCCAGCTCTCCCAGCTTCCGCCAACCTCGCGAAATATCGAATGGTAAAATCACGGAATCGGGCCGCGATTTGCTTCATATAGCGATCCTTCGGCCAGGACAAGGAAATGGTTCGCTTACACCAGCTTTCTTCGAGTCTGAGCAAGCGGACCCCCGTACCAGTGGATCCGGCCCAAGTAAGGGCGGGCAGGAAAGCCACGCCTTGTCCCGCACGAATGAGTCCGCGTACGGTGGCCGGATCGTCGCTTTCGAAGCGAATCCGGGGCTTGAATCCGGCCAGCCGGCAGAAGGCATCCGTCGTTTCCCGCAACGACTGGCCGGAAGGAAGCATGATGAAATCTTCCTCCCGAAGCTCTTTTAAGCTTACCTGCTGCCGCTGAGCGAGCGGATGGTCAACCGGAACAGCCACCAGAATATCTTCTTCCAGCAAGGAGACGGTTGCGGCTCCCGGAGGGGACTCCGCTCCGTCCGAGAGGCATAAATCGTAGTTCGTCCGAGTGTCCAGCGGGGAAACATGCTGCAGCAAGTTGAATTGAGCCTGTGGACATTCCGCGCGAAAATCCGCCAACAAGTCTGGCAGCAAATGCGAGGATACCCGGACGTCCAGCGTAAGAACGGGAGAGGCGAGTCCGCTGGCATCCTGCAGCTGGCGCTTCCCATCCTCGAGCGCGTCCAAAGCAAGATCTACCTGCTGAAGAAACCTTCTGCCATGCTCGTTTAAGCGGATTGTCTTGCGTTCCCGGTGGAACAACTCGGTCCCAAGCTCCGCTTCCAGGGATGCAATCATTTTACTTAGTGCCGGCTGCGAGATATGCAAGCTTTGGGCTGCTTTCGTCATATGCTCCAAACGAGCCACTGTCTGAAAATACTTCAGCTGCAACAACTCCACTCCGATCTGGCCTCCTGCTTCATAACCAATCAGTTATGATCTTTATAAACAAATATATATTATGGTTCATCAACATAAGCAAGCTATAATAGTCACAACAACGACAGGACAGGAGAGAATCCCCTTGATTGTACAGACGTTATCAGGCAAGGTTGAGGGCGTTAAGCTAGATGGCGCCTACGTTTTCCGTGGCATTCCTTATGCCGCTCCAACGGGAGGATCACGAAGATTCAAGCCGCCGGCTCCCCCGCTTCCCTGGCAAGGCGTACGGCGATGTGATCGGTATGGTCATGCTGCCCCTCAGAATCCTGCTCAGGAAGGCCTTCTAGCGGAGCTAACGCAGTCCGAAGATTGCTTGGTTCTGAACGTATGGATGCCGGAGGACTTCGGCGATGAGCTGAAGCCCGTAATGGTCTATATTCACGGCGGCGGATTCGTATCGGGAACCGGCGCGGATTGTGACGGTTCCAAATACGCGTCGGAGGAAGGGATCGTCTATGTATCGATCAACTATCGGCTGGGGGCATTGGGTTTCTTGGAGTTAAGTGAGTTACTGGGCGAAGAATACGCGAGCTCGGGCAATAATGGCATGCTTGATATTGTCGCTGCCCTGCGGTGGGTTCAGCACAATATCGCCGCTTTTGGCGGCGACCCGTCGCGCGTCACGGTGATCGGGAACTCCGCTGGCGCCAAATGCGTGGCTTCGCTGTACGTCATGCCCAAGGCGCGCAGCCTGTTTCACCGAGCCATCGCCCAAAGCGGAGCCACGCAAGCGATACGCGATCGCAAGACGGCTAACATAACAACACGAAGACTACTGGAGCAGCTAAACATATCACCGGCAGATGCGCACCGATTGTTCGAGCTTCCCGCAGAGAAACTAATTGAAGCCCAATCGGCGGTTGGCTTCGATACCTCGCGCGGTCTGCATATGTTTGGCCCAGTGGCCGATGGGTTCATGATCCCTATGGATCCGCTGGCGAGCCTTGAAGGTAGTGAGGGGCTGCCGCCGCTCTTGATCGGGTCCAACGAGGATGAGGCAGCGATCTTTATCCATAATGATCCGTTGCTAAGATCTCCGGACCGGGAGACGCTGGAGAGATTATTTGGAATCAATGCGGAAGTGGCATGGATGGCTTATCAGCACTACCAGACATTGATGACACCAGAAGCTGCATGGAATCGAACGTTAACCGAGCACCTGTACGCCATAGGGGCCATGCAGTTCGCGGAAGCGGTAGCTTCAGCGGGAGCGCCCGTATGGATGTACCGGCTTCGGTGCGGCGGAAGACTGGGAGCGATCCACGGGTTTGAAGGAAGCCTAATCCAAACGGCCTTAGCCGCAGGTGACCCCGGCTCCATCCCTGCGCTCCCCTCCGACGATCCGTATTTGGTGACAGCTGAAATGAATGGACTTGCCCGCGGGATGAGGGCGGCTTGGTGTGCTTTTATCCGCAATGGTGACCCGAATACGGAACTTTTACCCGCGTGGCCAGTCTACGGAGCAAATCATGCCATTATGGTGCTGGACCTCGTAAGTTCTGTGCATCAGGACTTGCCGGCTCCTGCGGGGATCTGCGTTCCTCACCCGGTTTGGAGGATGCCTTGATTCCGCTGCTCGAAGTTGCCTTGGTCATGTTGGCGCTTGGCCTGCTCCTTGGCTTCGTAGGCGCCGGCGGATCGGGATTTATTATTTCAATTCTAACCGTTGTGTTCGGTTACCCGATTCATACAGCGCTAGGGACTGCACTCGCGGCCATGTTCTTCTCATCCTTCTCCGGTTCGATCAGCCATTACCGGGAAGGGAATATGAAGCTGCGGCCCGGGGTGGTCGTCGGCTTAACCGGTGCAGCGGGTGCGTGGATCAGCTCCGGTTGGTCCTCCCTGATTCCCGAAGATCAGCTGGGATACTTGACCTCCGGCATGCTGTTTGCTTCCGGATTCGCCCTATGGTTTCGCATGGCCTATGTCTCCCGGCGACCGCAGACGCCCGAGAGCATGAACGCCGCCTCCCCCGTCCAAGGCTGGCGGTTCTGGGTGAATGCACCGCTCGTTGGCTTCCTGACCGGCGCTTTATCAGGGCTGTTCGGCATCGGGTCGACCCCTTTCATCCAACTGGGGCTGATGTTGCTCCTTGGAATGTCCATGCGATATGCCGCCGGTACAACGATGCTGGTCATCATGCCGATTGCCCTCGCCGGAGGGGCCGGTTACTTTACCATCGGTTACTTGGATATGCACTTGCTCGCCGCCGTTGTCATCGGTACGATGAGCGGCGCGTATATTGGCGCCACGTTCACGAAGCGCGTACCTGCGGCTTGGCTCAAAACGTGCATGGTGCTCACTCCGATGCTGGGCGGTGCCATTCTCTTGCTGTAGACCGTCGATCCCCAAAGAAACGAAGGACCCTCTGATGAGGGTCCTTCGTTTTTGGATTAAATTAGCTAAGCTGCAGTGTCGTAATGCACGTTTGATCTCCATCAAACGTAGAGATTTCCGATTCCGCGGTTTTACCCGCATGACTGACCTGAATGCGGTACGTTTGATCACGTGGCAGCCACAAGTCGATAAATCCGTTTGCTTGGGACGTCATCTTCTGGTCCACCACGGTATTCCCCTTTGCATCGGTGACAGTGACTTGAAACTCTTGCTCGCTCATCTCACCGCGGCATCCGGTCAAGCTATGGATCTCGCAAGGATGGGTCTGATTCTCGTAAGGCGCGATCGAGACGAAAAATTCGTCCTTCGGCAGTTCATACGTCTTCGAGTCTCCCTTATCCCCGTCTACGATCAAATGGCTGGACGTAATCGAAGCGGACTTCGCGCTGAGTTTCCCTATGCTGTAATCATGAACCATCTGCTTGATGATCTGGGCGTCTATAGCGTTCGATTCCGTTTGCTTATCGGCTTGACCCGTGAGGAGAAAATAGCTTCCCAACGCGGCAAGCACAATGACCCCGGCCGCTGCCAAGATGGTATTGCGTTTCATTTATCGGCACCCTTTCGTTCTCTCGTATTCAATTGCTTGTTCCTTTTTGAACAATCCAATTATAGCATAATCTTCACAATGTTTCCCATTGTGATCGGAGGAACAGCTTGTAAATCCGCCTCCAGGCAATTTTCAACAGCATATACACCGGAATGACGATCAACATTCCAATGATTCCAAACCAATTACCGCTACCCAACACGAGCAAAATCGTTGTCACTGGGTGGATGTCCAGCTTTTTACCGAACACGTAGGGGGAGATCACATTATCCTGAATCTGCTGCGCCACCAAAATGATCACCAACGCCCAAATGCCGGTAGACGGCGACTCAATGAGGCCGATAATAACAATGGGGATCGCCGAGATAATCGCTCCAAACAGAGGGATAAAATTCATAATCACCGCAATCGTCGTCAATAACAACGCATACGGCAGCCCGATGATCAAGAAGCCTATAAACATCAGCACACCCAAAGCGGCATTGACGATCACCCGGCCGATAATATAATCATTTAACGCCTTATCCATTTCAGTCGCAGCGCGATACACTTCTTTCCGATAGCGAATGGGCGAGAGCTTGACCAGACTGCGTTTGAAGCGATGCCCTTCCTTCAGCATGTAGTAGAGCAGGATCGGGAACGTAAACATCACAATCGCAAACTGGGACAGGAAAGAGAAGAAACTGCTCAAGTAATTGGTTAAAAAGGTGATCCCCTGGCTCAAATACTTCGAAAAATCAGCGGCTAATCCGGAGTCAGAAGGAAGAATGGACGCTAGGAACGGCAGATCTCCCCATTCCTGCAATCGCTCCTCAAGCAAGCTGATAAACTGAGGGATGTTTTGTACTAAATTAATCAATTGGGCTTGCAACATCGGCCAGACCACCGCGATAAAGGCCATCGCCAAGATCGCCAAGACGACATAAAGAATCAAGATCGCCAAAGACCGACGGATCTTATGTTTCTCCATATACTGAACCAGAGGGCGAAGCAAATAGTAAAAGAATCCGGACAGCAAGATCGGAATCATCAGGGCCCCGATCACAGCCTCCATTGGACGGAAAAACGGCCTCACGAGGGAGAATACATACACGATGGCCAGCAGAATTAAAACGAACTTTGCTCCACGTGTCCACCTTTCCAACAAATTCATTCATCATCACCTATCTTTGTATAATTCGTTGTGAAAAAGTTCTCTATTCTATATTATTGGTTTTCAGATCAAAAATAAAATTCGTTGGAATGAACCCCCGATCGATCGAGGTTGGGAGAGCTTTACGTTCATGTTAGCGATAAACGTTATGATGTGAACAAGAAGATAAAATGGGGGGATTTCGACTAAAAAGTTCCGCTATCTAAAATAGGAGAAGAGCGGTCCTAGCCGTCTTCTCCTATCTCTGAAATCGAAATGCCGGATTAGCTTAATTGATGGTAAACACAACACGCGGTTTACCAGAAGAGTCACCCCAAACACTTTCAACCGATGAAAGTGGTACAACTTTTGTATTAACCTGTAGATTTGCTGTCTTAACTATTTCATAAACATTTCGAATTGCCTCAAAAAACTTAGGCATGATTACGCTACCCAGACCACTACCCAGTATTTGGACAGCTGATGAACGAAGCACTGAGCTTGGCAAATCAATATTCTCTTGGCCACTAGACGCGCCAACATTCACAAAACGTACGATATGCCCCTTAGGGATACACTTATAAACGGTCATGATAATGGATCTAGCGCTTTCTCCCCACAAATAGTCGATAATCACATCGATACCTTCAGCAAACTGTTCCTCTAATGCCTTTTCAAACTTCTGAACGCCCTCCGTGCCATCCAACTGAAATGGGACAACGACATCAGCGCCTAAAGCATGTAGCTCTTGAAGTTCTCGTTCATTTCGACCCGTTGCAATAACTTTCTTGGCACCAAGATGCTTCGCAATTTGAACAGCAAGCCGCCCCGCAGTGCCTGTAGCACCGTTAATCAAAACCGTTTCATTCGGTTGTAAATGGGCACGGTCATTCAAGGCGACCCAACTTGACATGGCTGGATTCGGAATGGCAGCTGCTGTAATATCATCGACTGTATCGGGGATCTTCACCATGTAATCTGGTCGAACAAGGGTCTGCTCGGCCAGTGCACCATATGGAGCTTCTGGCAATAAGAAATAAACACGTTGACCATCAGCCGTAATTCCAACCCCTTCGGCACCTGCAACCTTAGGATAAACGGCATCTGCACTGTAGTGGTTCCCTTCTGAGAGAGCTCTGCTCAAATTACTTAACGCTGAAGCCTTCACATGAACTAATACCTTACCATCGGTCGCTACTGGGGTGTCAAATTCACCATAAACCGGGGATTGCCCTTTTGCATGAATGATTGCTGCTTTCATCCGGCATGTTCCTTTCTTTTATATAGTCAACTTATAAACAGTTTATATCTTACTTTTATACATCGACTGTTATTAAGTAAGAAACCTTTCGCCATAATTATACTTGCTAGTTTGTTATAGCACAAAACTTCTCAAACCATCGTTTGGGCTCATTTTTTTAAAAATTTCGTTAAAAAGCGGTATAAACCATCCACCTTCTAAATAAACCACGGATCTGCTAACAGATCCTTAGTTTCAGCTGCTCATCTGCGGGTTAGATATTAGTATTTCCATAATGAGTGATAATGTAATACAAAAAGAGAAGAGCGACATAGCCGCCCTTCTCCGATTTCATTCCCTGCTCCTTCTTCACTTCAACCTGCCTGCTGGCCGGCTGCATCAATTCTGGCCTGCGAGGCATTCGAGCACTTCTTGCAAACTTTCAGCTGTTGCCCTGAGCTGGTGTTTTTGACGTATAACAGCTTAATCCGCGTGCTTCCACACACCGGACAAGTGCCGCGACCGCGCGAAGGTAAATTCCAAAGTGATTTTCCACGTTTGTTTTTGGCCATCATCTAATCCCCTTCAACGATAAAATAAGTTCATTTCCGAAACTAGAAGATTTTCTTATGCTCCCGATCCTCTTTCAGAATTTCCACGGCCTCGCGGAACCGCAGGCTGTGCACGATCTCCCGCTCACGCAGGAACTTCAGGCTGTCTTGGATATCCACGTCGTCGGTCATGTCGATGAGCCACTGGTATGTAGCCCGCGCTTTCTCTTCGGCCGCAATGTCCTCGTACAGGTCGGCGATGGGATCGCCTTTGGCCTGGATGTACGTCGCCGTCCACGGTACTCCTGCCGCGTTCTCATAAAACAGCGCCTTATCGTGGTTTACATAATACGGGTCTAATCCCGCCGCCTTCAGCTGCTCTGGTGTCGCATCTTTGGTCAACTTATAGACCATCGTTGCGATCATTTCGAGATGGGCGAACTCTTCTGTACACATTAGTTATCGTTTTTGGATTAATCGTTTAATAAAGAAGATAAATAACCCATTGACCACAGGGATATGGCTATATACGTGGTTATCAGGATTGAACTCTAGGGTTTTATCAATTCAAATAAATTGCCATCCTTCGATCCAGTAGCATGATCCTGTTAGCATAACCATTTTCATCAAACATGACAGAAACTACATAGACCTTTTCTGCCTCTTCTTGTGATATAGCTGGAGAAGACTCGTTCAAATAGGTTTTGTTGATTGAATCGTACGCATAATCCAAATTCAAAGGGGTCTCAAGAAAAAAATTATTTCCATATATTTTCTTTAATTCGTCCTTCAGCATTCCAATTTTAAGGCTTGAATGCTCGTATGCAGAATCCTTGTTTAAGACTAAACCTACCACTTTATTATCACGGTACATAATGGTCACACCTGACTTGTACTCGTACCCAAAAGCTCCCTTTTCCCCGGTCCCCAGCACCTTCTCGGCCTCAGATCTACTCATACCATAAGAGACCTTCGATTTCGTATCGCCGATTTTATGTATGCTAATATCACTGATAGTTATTCCACCGGCATTTCCACTGTTACATCCTGACAACAGTAAAAATAATATAAATATTAGTGCATAAATTCCCTTTGTGTTCACCTAATCACCTCTAACTTTTTACCTAGATATTAACAAAAAAGGACCGACCAAGCTACGATCGACCGGTCAATTCAGCTGATAAAATATCACCGACTTTAATCCACTTCCACTCCCCAGGTGCCGTGGTCAATTTATTTTTCCTCCACTCCGCCACTCACAATGATATTGTCATACTCTCCCCAGACGCGCAGCGTGATCCACCGACGCTACCGAAAATCCTCTGCAATAACCCGTTCAATCTGCTCGATCTCTTGCACATCCAACTCCGGCCGAGCCTTCCTATGCTCCCTTCGGCTCCCATAGCCCTGCCCCTAACCTGCTTTTCAAAACACTCGTCCAGTAATCGATATTGCTGCCGGTTGTTGTGGTCGTGATTTTAGGATGCTGTTGTGGCTGGTCCCTATCCCATGCCTCAAGGATAACGTGTCCAAATGCGGATTATCCGGCCAAAAGATGTATCTCTGCTCTACCAAGACACGAAGGCCCGCATAAATGTCTTGCTTGCTCCTTCCTGTTTTGATTTCTAATTCCACCATCGTCGGCATATGGTGTCGTTGCGTTGAGTAGTTATATAGGATTCGAAGTAACTTTCGTTCTAGGTCTGAAAGCAAGTTGATGCCTCCCGAATAAGAACATTTGTTTGTATTATACTGATAATGAGACATCTTATCAAATAGATGGTATAATCCTCCTAACCAAATAAAGTCCAGCGGTATGATGTCAAGCTGTTGATTTAATCGAATTGGAAATTTCCCGTGCCTGTTGAGCGCGGAGTCACGAAAAAAGGGCGCATCAAAC
>NZ_JAWDJI010000149.1:0-3729 GCF_032465655.1 Paenibacillus sp. 3LSP
CTTAACGACAGTGAATATGCTATCGCTTCTTCTCTGAAACGGAATTATGCAAAACACTCAATTTAAGTAACGATCATTTAAAAATTGCACTAGCTGATCTACTTTATCAAACAAAAAATCAGGAGAAGATGCTAAAAGTTCGCTTTTATTTTCTGCACCCCAAAGAGCTCCAACTGATATGATTCCAGCGCTCTTAGCAGCTTCAACATCCCTTGCATCATCACCGACTGATACAACTAATTCTTTAGGCACACCAAGCTTTGTAACCGCTAAATTCATTGGATCAGGATGTGGCTTTCGCCTTTGCGTATCATGATAGCAAACCGTAGAATGTACTTTCCACTTCCAATAATGTATTACCCGAGAACAGTACGAACTAGGACTAGAAGTCACAATGGAATATGGAATGTTTTTTTGATCTAGCAGTTTTAACATATCATTGATACCAGGAAAAGGTAATAGTTGCGGGATCATATTATATACACGGCTCCATTCCCGTGCTCTCCTTAAAGGTTCTGCTGCAGAAGAATCGATTAAGGTTTGATCTAGATCGAAGATCACTGCCATATTTTTCGCATCCTTTTAGAATAAAGTCATTTGCTCCACATCATCATCAGGATTAGATTTTACACTCGGTTTTTTTACAGGTAATTCTTTGGGAACGTATTGTACTTCTGATGTTCTTTTCATTTTAGAGAGAAACAGCTCTATATCGTCTACACTGAACAAAGGGATTGCTTTCCCATCTTTTATCAATTTTTGATTTCCTCTGGATTTGTCATTATTAATTAAAAATTTCTCCGGATGATTTAGGCAACCCAATGGTTTTCCTTGCTCCAAGCAAAAGCCAACAGTATGCATAGTGCCACCTTTAATATCTGTCTCAATGACGACAACTCCCGCGCTTAATCCGCTTTGCAGGCGATCTCTTTCCACAAAAAAGTTAGGTCTTCCTCTTTCGCCTAAATCGTATTCACTTATTAAACATCCACCGGTTGCAATGATCTCCTCTGCAAGATCTCGGTTTTCTTTTGGATAAACAGGTGTATCCAATCCTTGGGCTAGAACTGCAATGGTCTGGCCACCACCCTCTATACACCCACGATGACCAGTAGTATCGATACCCTTGGCAAGACCACTAACCACGACGAGTCCTTTTTCTGCGAATATTTTTCCAAATCTATTCCCACACACTCCGCCATATGATGATGGCTCACGGGTGCCGATCACAGCTACAGATAACTCACTGTTTAACGAATCCAAATTTCCCCGAACAAAAATAAGCACAGGTGGATTAGGGATAACCTTAAGTCTTACTGGAAACTCTGGATCATTAAACCCTAAAACCTTTATACCCAGTCTTTCGCACCTTTCCAATGATAACTGCGCTTTTTTATACGCGTTTTCCAGCATTACTTGTTCTGGGACTTTTACACGAGCAACTTTTTCACTAGAGTCCTTAATTATATCCATTAAATCTTGTAGAGTAGACGGAACAAATTCAGTAACTCCCAAGATTCCATGTACAGTATTTCTTCCGTAACCACTTAAATTTAATAAAGTAAGGATATGTAACGCCTGAAGCATGTTATCCCTCCAAATGCTATACATTATATAACTGACGCGAATTTCCAATATTTTAATATTACTTGAATATGATTAAATCGACAATTGAGCGCGAACGCTTGTTTGGTTAAATAAATTATACCATACTTTATATTCTGATTACTTATTTGTCCTAAATAGTGATATTATTATTTATGGTAACAATTTACTAGGGAGATGGTTCCTTTTGAGTATCTTCATGAGTTCAGTATATATACCTACTGGTGGATGGATGTTAACGGAAAAAAAAGTGTTTTATGCAATGCCTTTCATGCCTGTGACTGGAGAACCAAGAATATGGGATTCTAACAACGAGGAACATGAAAGATATATAAATCTATGTCGGAAGATATATTCATCAAAATATAAAAACTCCAATTCTTATTATTATCTCTTTAACGAAGATTTATTAGATACTTTTGAATCCTTTTTTAATTGGACAGATGCAAGGACTGTCATTCCGATTGGTTCTACACACCCATTAGTCTACCATTTTGCAGATTATATTTCTTCGGCAATAGGATGTTCTACTTTAGACGTGATAAACAAAGTAGAAAAAGGCGTCTTTACTTTAGATAATAACAAAACCTTACCGGAGGGCAAAATTTTGCTAGTCGATGATATTATTACATCGGGAAGCGCTATTGTTTCAGCTATCCAAACCCTACTTAAAACTGGTAAATACCAATTGGAGGATATTGATATACTCTGTATAGGAAAGACTGAAAGAGACCTAAATGTTTGGGACAATAATAAGGTCATCGCTAATCTTACATAAGTGAACTATCCGCGCCCCTTAATTAGGGGCGCATTTATTATTAACATCTTGATATGCCATCATTAACGGCACCAGATTGAGTCCAAAATCTTTATAGCCTTGCTGCACCGTCAGTAGATATTCTGCGGAAGGTTCCGTGAAAACATATCCCTTCGGCATCCAATAGGTGAACGCTTCGATCTCGGAACCATCATATTGTAGCACCCGAACAACTCCGCGTGTATAAAACCGATGATAGCCCTCATATCGATCAAGTGAAGCAATACCCCAACTCTTTCATCTTGTTCGGTTGCATTTATTTACCGTTTCAACGAGGGTCGGCTCACTTTGCGAGCATAACTCATTTGCCGTTCAGCGTTCACATTGAGCGCTTTATAAAGCAAATCTTCCTTAGATGCCATGATGTTAATCAGATTACGAAGCGTTCTCGGCATGTGACAGGAAGCATCAATGTGTACATGAATTCCACAGGAATTGATTGCCTTTGCGCCAGCTTTGCGAAGCAACCGAACGATTTGTTGTACCGTTTCGATATCCGAATATTGAAATACAGGAGAGACCAGTTCCACTTTATAGAGCTTTGCGGAATCACCGCTCAATACGTCATTTTTTCGTTGTCTGGAGCATGAAGATGCACCGCGCCATCGAAGTCAGCGATGCGCTACTGTCTGAATTAGATTATACCGATCAAATCGAAATATTATCTGTTGAACCTGACCAGTTCTCTTTATTGCCAATGAAAGAGGAACACTTTGCATTGAATACTGGGCTTATGACTGACACCCCCTCTGTGATAATTGATAAACGGGGGAGTCCTAGTACTTGTCTCACAACTTATGTATTAATCGACCTTGAAATGCCATTCGGCCTGTTCTGTGTGGTTAAGGCCGCCTTCATTCCTAAGACCACTGAAGTCCTCATGGATTTTGATCGCAAAATTTGCGGGTATAGAAAGTAACGATAACGTCCATCAATTCCTTCAGAACTTGAACGACATCGGGCTTATCGACCATAAAGAGATGGAGTGCATTAGAAATAGGTTTATACTTCATTGAGTCGTATGGAAATGACCTGATCACCAAGCATTTACCAAGCTAAAAAGGTGATCAGGTTTGCCATGCCCTGTTGAATTTAAGATAATTTCTGTTCGTAATTAGGGCTTGCTGAACAAGATTCGTTCCATTTACACCCAACGTAAGTCTCTAAACCCAAGCAGTCTGAAAAAATGCAAAAAGAGAACCCGCAGTCGCCGCTCCAGATTCATGACCAGAAACTGAAGGGCGATGACGGCCAAACTGGTTTCGGCGCCACGCGCCCGAATGCGACCTAGGCCCAATTTGCGCTTG
>NZ_JAWDJI010000150.1:0-8916 GCF_032465655.1 Paenibacillus sp. 3LSP
ATACACAGATGTTATGGCATAAAGACAAGTGGCTTTCACCCATCCTGTTGTCTTTCATAGAAGCGGCGAGAGAAGTTCTGACTTAAGGCTGCGGCTGCACTTGCGCCGTAATGCGGATTTCCCGGCCCGCTCTTTCCGCATTTACCTGAAGCTCCCGCTCAGCTTTGGTGCTGTAGACGACCGTCTCTGCGGAAGCTCCGTCCTGCAGCTGAACAAGCGTTATCGAGAAACTTACAGGAACTTCGGCCTGAGCTTATGTTACTGAAAATGAAGCTACGTGACTTACGAACATTTGCTGCCAAAATTAATGTTTTGGAACAAGAGATCGAGAACCTTCTCCTTCAGACAGACGGACGACTGCTTCTTACCGTCCCGGACTTAGGAGTGACTACCGCGGCTGAGCTTTATGCTGAAATCGGCGATGTATTCCATGCAGCAGCGCGACCAAAGATTCGGAGCCCTTTTCATATTTTTAAGAAGCGATACTTTCGAAATTCAGGATTATTTTTTATTTTCCCGTGTTTTCATGTCGAAAAAAACAGATTCACCCATTATTTAGTGCTATTATAGAACTAAATGGAAATCAATATAGGTCTGCAGTACTGAGAAACAAGACAAGAATTATAGGAGGATGTGAAAGTGGAGAACAGAATCTCATGCGAATGGTTGTACAGCGAAACCGTGAACTACGCTATGCAGCAGAACCATGTTCCTGTTATGAAGAGCATCATCTTAACGAATACAACGGGTGAAGATATCAAGGGAATCACGGTGAAGCTAGAATCTGAGCCGCAATTTGCATATGAATGGAAGAAGGATTTGGACATACTTCCAGCAGGGCAATCCTTGGACATGGGGATGATTGATTTACATATGTCGACCTCATTTTTGGGGGATTTGTCGGAACGCATATCAGGTACATTGACATTGACGGTATGGCAGAATGACACCGAATTGTTCAAGCAGCGCGGCTCGATTTCCGTCCTTGCCTTTGATGAATGGAGTGGGCTTGCCGTATTGCCTGAGATGACCGCTGCTTTTGTCACGCCGAATCATCATCAAGTGGCCGAGATCGTACGGGAGGCGGGCACCATTCTGGAGCAATGGTCGGGAAGCCCTTCGTTTACAGCTTATCAGAGTAAGGATCCCAACCGGGTACGTATGCAGGCGGCTGCGATCTACTCAGCTTTGCAGAATCGCGAGATTTCCTACTGTGTAGCTCCTCCTAGTTTTGAGTTAATCGGTCAGCGTATTCGTCTTCCCGAGACCATTTTCACGCATGGACTGGGAAATTGTCTGGATCTTTCCATGTTATATGCTGCTTGTATGGAGGCTGTGGGTCTACATCCTCTGATCATTTTCACGACTGGGCATGCGTTTGCCGGAGTCTGGCTTGTAGAAGAGACGTTCTCGGAAACGGTTCAAGATGATATATCGTTATTAACGAAAAGGCTCGCAGCGGGAATAAATGAAATCTGCGTGGTAGAGTCTACGGCTATGGTGAAAGGGGATCGAATCCCGTTTGATCAAGCGGCTATGCTAGCCGAGAAGCATCTGAGAGATCCCGATTCACTTGATGGCTTGGTCGATATTCGAAGAGCACGTGCAGCAGCCATACGTCCGTTACCACTGCGTACGAAAGCGACAAATGGATGGGTCATTGAGGAGACACGTGACACGAAGATCAATGAAAGTGCTGCTCCGGAACTGCTGGAAGTGTTGGAAAAACCGTTGGAAGTTGATTCGTTGCATCCTGCAACGCGGCAAAAGCAATGGGAGCGTAAGCTGCTGGATTTGACGCTTCGTAATTCACTGCTCAATTTTCGCTTGACCAAATCGTGTATTCCGGTCATTTCTGCCCAGTTGGGAGATTTGGAAGATGCGCTGGCTGATGGCGATGAATTTCAACTGTTGGCAAGGCCCAATGACTGGGAGGATAACGGGCGAAACGCCAGCTTGTATCAAAGTGTGAATACCAATCACCCCATTGTTAAATTGTTACAGGAGGAATTCGTCCGGAGACGGCTGAGAGCCGATTTGAATGCTCAGGACCTAGAGAAAAGAATTGTACATATTTACCGTTCTGCCCGAACTTCATTGGAAGAGAATGGGGCTAACACGCTTTTTCTTGCTTTGGGTCTCTTAAAATGGTATGAATCACCGGTTAGCGAACTTCCCCGGTATGCCCCGATTGTGCTGATTCCTGTAGATATTTTGCGAAAATCTTCACGACAAGGCTATGTCATTCGGGCGAGGGATGAAGAGCCTCAGATTAACATTACACTGCTGGAGATGCTGCGGCAGGATTTCGGTATTGGCATTGATGGCCTGGATCCACTTCCGAGGGATGAGAAAGGCATTGCCTTGAAACAAATCTTTAACGTTATTAGACATGCATTAATTCAAGTATCCCGCTTTGACATCGAGGAGACGGCTAATCTCGGGTTGTTTTCGTTTGGGCAATTTGTAATGTGGAATGACATTCGCACGAGAGCTGATCAATTGGCGGAGAATCAGGTGGTGGCAAGCCTTATTCAGGGACAACTACAGCTAAAGGAATCGGTGGAAATCAAGCCCGAGCCGCTCGATGAAGAGCATCCGGCTCATTCGTTGATTCCGGTCAGTGCGGATTCTTCACAATTGTCGGCCATTCGCGCGGCGCTTAAGGGGCAAAGCTTTGTGCTGCACGGCCCTCCAGGAACCGGGAAGTCTCAGACGATTACGAATATGATTGCTAGTGCTCTGGCCGATGGAAAAAAAGTGCTGTTCGTAGCGGAGAAGATGGCAGCACTGTCTGTTGTTCAGCGAAGATTAGAACAAATCGGATTGGGCCCTTTTTGCCTGGAACTTCACTCCAACAAAAGCGCAAAGCGAGCAGTCCTTGACCAATTAAGCCATGCGATTGATGTGCAACGGATCCAGTCTGGCGAGTCCTGGAAAAGACAAGCAGATCGTTTGTTCCAGTTGAGAGAGACGTTAAACGGTTATGTAAAAGCCCTTCATCGAAAACATGCTTTTGGCTTATCTTTATTTGAAGCGATATCGGAGTATGAGAGGGCGGGTGAAGCACCGGATGTCGTTACGTTCAATGACGCAGCAATTGAAGGACTGAACCCGGATACCTTGGTTGCATGGAATGACACGGTTGCTCAATTAATCGCAGCCGGGGCTGCGCTTGGCAATCCGGGCACGCACCCTTGGGCGGACTCTAAGGTTACATCCTATACACAGGAACTGAAGGCAAACGCAGAAGTATTAATAAAGAGCTACATCGTAGAGCTTGAGGGACGTCAGAAAGCGATGAATGAAACGCTGAAGCATTTCAAGCTTGGAGCTCTTCCGATGACTCAAGACAAAATCTCCATACTTGCACAGTTGTGTGAGCTGGCTAGCCGTGTACCGGATATTAAACCTGCTCTCATGCAAGAGATCAATGTCGAAGAATCGGTCGAAAGGCTAAAGGCCGCAGCACTTCAGGGCAAACGCCGAGACGAGATTAGAGGTAAGGTTTCCAAATTATTCACTTCAGAGGCTCATCGTTTAGATGCCCAAATGATGTTATCTACTTGGGATAGTTTGGAGCTAAAATGGTTCCTTCCGAAATGGGTTGGGCAAAATCGCATTTTTAATATGCTGAAGAAAATGACGGTTCCCGGTCAAGGGATAGCCAAGCAGGATGTCAGATCTCACTTGCTGGATATCATTTCCCTGCAGGAAGAGGAACAGAAGTTAAGTCGAGCAAGGGACGAATCCACTCCATTCCTTGGTTCCTCGCTGATCTGGGATGACGAAGGCAAGTGGGACGACATCTTGGAGACTTGCGAGTGGCTGAATCGATTGCATGCAGCGTTAACGGCTTGGTTTGAAAATACTACCGATGCTCATCACGCAAGAACACAGATTGCAGAATTTATGGTTGATCTTCGTGGGAATGCTGCTTTGGACAAATCGATACAGTCTGTACTCCGTAGTCATGAACAAGTGAAGAATCAGGAGAAGGAACTCCGCGATCTGTTACAGATTGACTTTGAGCGCATGGCCCATCAGTCACAAGATTTGGACTGGCACGAATATCTCCTGGAAAAAGCAAATGGCTGGATATCCTATCTAGATGTACTGAGAGATTGGTGTACGTGGCGAAGAGTACGATTGCAGGCGGAGGAGCAAGGACTTCTGCCACTTGTCATTCCATACGAAGAAGGGCGTCTATCTAATGGCCAGTTGAAGGACGCTTTTGAACGTGGACTCTATAAAAAAATAGCGAATTACATCATTGCGCGTGATGAGCAATTCGTGTCATTCTCCGGCAATGTATTTGAAGAGACTCTTCTTCGTTTCAAGGAAGCCGACGAGGAGTATACGAGACTGACTCAACAAGAAATTGTGGCCAGGCTTTCTTCGAGAGTTCCTCAAATGACGCAGGAAGCATCGCAAAGCTCTGAAGCCGGCATTCTTCAGCGGGCGATTCGCAGCGGCGGGAGAAATATGTCGATTCGTAAGCTGTTTGAACAGATTCCGAATTTGCTGCCGCGATTAGTGCCCTGCATGTTGATGAGTCCGATTTCTGTAGCGCAGTACCTCGATCCTGAACGATCCCCATTCGATATGGTGATATTTGACGAAGCCTCTCAGGTACCAACGGCACAAGCGGTTGGGGCATTGGCACGGGGACAACAGTCTGTTATCGTAGGTGATCCGAAACAGCTGCCACCAACGAGCTTCTTTTCGAAGAGTCGTCAGGAAACGGAGGAAGAGGAATCGGCACTGCAAGACATGGAGAGCATATTGGATGATTGTTTGGCGCTTGGAATGCCGGAGCGACATCTGATCTGGCATTATCGCAGCCGGCATGAAAGCCTGATCGCTTTCAGTAACGCTCATTACTACGAAAATAAGTTAATGACCTTCCCATCTCCGGATGAACCTGTTTCAAGTGTGAAATGGTGCCCTGTCGAAGGATATTATGATCGGGGACGTACGAAACAGAATCGAGCCGAAGGTGAGGCTGTCGTTGCTGAGATTGTCCGCCGCATTAAGGATCCGGTCTTGCGTCAACAGAGCTTGGGGATCGTCACGTTTAGTTCCATTCAGCAAACCTTGATTGAGGATATGCTTGAAGAAGTACTGAAGCAAGAACCGGAAGTGGAAATGCTGATGATGCAAATGCCGGAACCCCTATTCATCAAAAACCTTGAGAATGTTCAAGGGGATGAACGGGACGTTATTTTGTTCTCAGTAGGATATGGGCCTGATGCAAACGGTAGGGTAAGCCTGAATTTTGGCCCATTAAACCGGCAGGGAGGTTGGAGACGGTTAAATGTTGCCGTATCAAGAGCCAGGTACGAAATGCTGGTCTTCTCAACACTGCACGCCCATCACCTGAATGCGAGCAGGATCAGCAGCGAAGGTGTACTAGGCTTAAAAGCGTTCCTTGAGTATGCGGAAAAAGGAAAACGGATCCTGCCTGCAAGCGAGGCGTCATCTCAAGCGCTTCAGGTTTCGCATGTTCACCGAAGTCTGGCCGCTGAATTGAAAAAGCGCGGATACCAAGCAGATCTCTATGTCGGGGCATCGGGATATCGCATTGATTTAGCGGTATTGGACCCTGAGTCCGATCATTATGCATTAGGGATTCTCCTTGACGGACCGATGTATCAAAATGCAGAATCTGCCCGGGATCGTAATATTTTGCGGGAAGAAGTGCTTAAGCAGCTTGGCTGGAATTTGTTGAGGGTGTGGAGTCCGGATTGGTGGGACAATAGAGAAGCCGTAGTGAGCCGTATTGTGGATGCTGTTAAGCGAGGAAGAGAGGTCAAGAAGCTACGGGTTCAGTCCCAAGCTGAAGCGGCAGTGACTCATAAACAAGTGACATTTGATCGTTCACAGAATCCTCCGGTAAGCATGGATAAGGATCATCATGTTCAACCTGCACAGCCTCAGAAACCGAAAGAGATGCAGCCTTACCATGTCTGCGTTCTGGATGCTGTTGCTTTAGAGGCGGATTGGTTCCATTCCCCAGAATCGACGGAGCTCCTTTTGGGTCAAATCCGAAAGGTCATTCAAGAAGAGGGACCTATCAGCCGAAGTTTACTTACAAAACGCATTTTACAGGCATGGGGCATTACCCGACTTGGGGCACGATTGGATCAGAGGTTTACAGAGTTGTTGATGAAGATACAACCTGCACATACGGAAGGGAACGGAATGACCTTCTTCTGGCCAGAGGGAATAAAACCATCCGAGTATGGCATTTACAGGGTAGCCACAGATGATGCTCAGCGGCGAATGGCCGAGGATTTACCGCCGGAAGAAGTAGCGGTTGCCGTGAAATCCATTCTGTCTTCTCAAATTAGTCTTCCATATGATGAGCTAACGAAGCAAGTCGTTAAGGCGCTCGGATACGCCAGATCCGGGAGTGCTCTGGAGAAGTCGATTAAATCAGGGATTCAAAGTGCTATTGAGCTTGGCTTCGCTTATGAAGATGAAAATCGGCGAGTGGTAGTGAAGTAATTAACTCAAGTTATTCTCTGTGTAAGGATAAGCTATCAAAGGCTGCTCAATGGACGGAGTCATTGCAGTGGAGGTACGCGAAGGAAATCGAAATCAATGTGTTCTTGAACGGTCTTTTTAATGTTTACGGTTAACAAAAAAATCTCAGTCACAAGGCGCTGGATGAATCCGGCGTCTTTTTTTGTTGCAGTGAAAAAACGGGACTTTCTCGGGAAGTGTACATTCGGCCACTGATCAATGGGTATGTTCTAAAAGAAATGGCGTAGAAACAGTCAAACTTGAAACTTGATGTCCTACGCCTTTGTTATCCGTTAATATTTAAACTCTTCCGTCTCCGCCTGCGCCATCAATTCCGCTTGCTGAAGCACCAGATCAATGGCCATCTTCTCCAGATCCGGCGGGTAACCGTATTTCTTCAACAGCCGCTTGACGGTAATCCGCATTTGCGCCCGTACATTCTCACGAAGCGTCCAGTCGACCTTGATGTTGCTCTTGATCGCTTGGGTCAGCTCATGTGCAATCTGCTTCAACATGAGATCGCCCATCAGTTCCTTGGCTGATTCATTCGAAGCAAGCGCATCATAGAAAGCCAGTTCTTCCTTGATCAGACCGAGATCTTCGCCGCGCTTGACGGCTGCATTCATCTCTTTGGCCATCTGGATCAGTTCTTCGATCACCTGCGTTGTCTCGATGGTGCGGTTGTTGTATTTCCGAATCGCTTCCTCCAGCATCTCGGAAAATTTCTTCGATTGCACAATACTGGTTCGGGAAACGGCCTTCACTTTCCCCTGAAGCAGCCTGCGGAGAAGTTCCACAGCCAGATTTTTCTGCTTCAACCCGCGCACATGTTCGAGAAACTCATCCGAAAGTATCGCAATGTTCGGTTTCTGCAAACCTACAGCTTCCAGAATATCGACAACTTCATCGGATACAACCGATTTCGAAATGAGCTGATTCAACTCGGCGTCGAGTTCTTTCGTTGTTTTCTTCCTGTTCTCATCAGTTATCAACTTAATAACTCAACTTTCGCAGCATGAAATGGGCAAACAGGCCTTGATGTAGCTGGGTAAAGTTGCAATCCATTGCTGGAGTTGACGTTGAATCAGAGCCGAAAGCTTTTTTCCTGCTTTCGTAGCGATTTCGTTGATCAGATCGAGCAGTTGCTGCAAGGCGATGGCCCAGTCCAATGTGCCAACTTCGTCGCACAACACATAAAACAGACCGCCGAACGAGCGAGCATCCGTACTTTGCCGATGCTGCCAGGCCAGCAAAATATAGCGGGAGAATACAATCGTCGTATGGCTGATCAGTAAATCATAGGAGCGGCCTTGAAACTCCTTCTGCAAACGAAGCAGCGACTTGGTGCACTTGAAGAAGACCTCGATGTCCCAGCGGATCCCGTAAATACGGATCACGTCCTCCACGGAGAGGGAAAGATCCGTCGTCAGCACCGCGAGCCATTCGTTCTTCTTCGTGCGATGACGGACGAATACCACGTGAACCGGTATGCCGGAGGCAAGCTCGGTTCGAATCGAACGAAGGATGCCTCGTTTCTTGCTTTGCACCGGAGACGCTGCGGTGTATAGTTCTTTGAGCGACAGCTTCCGGCCTTGAACAAGGAAACGCTTATTGTCGTTCTTGACCATGCCGATCACGTCGAGCCCGCGGGAGGCGATCTCGCCAATGAGGGGCGCGTGCGTGAACCAACTGTCCATCAAGACATAGGAGGCCGTGGCTCCGGCGGCAAGCGCGCGATCCAACATCGATACAATCACCTGCGGAGCCGACAGGAGTGCTTCTTGACGTCGCTTATACCCGTTCGTCCGTTTGTCGATCTTCTCGTTCATGCCGTTAATGGCAGATTTGCCGGAACTGAGCAGCGCGAAGTCCAGCGGCAGGAAGGTATGGCCGTCGGACCATCCCATGGTGAGCATACGAAATCCCTTGTAATAAGCGCCGGTGGCATGATCTTTGAACCTGGCCAGCAACTCAACGGCTTTGCTGCGGTTGCGTTCGAACATGGAATCGTCGACGATGAAGACGGTGTCCCGATCTGCCGACGTAGGCACGCTGACCTTCTGCACCGTCGCGACGCTGAGCGACGTCAGAAAACGACGCCAGGAGGCAAAGCCTGCATGGTTGAGGAAACGATAGACGGCATCCTTGCCGGGAAAGGAGTCGCCCTTGCTGCTCTCGAGCAGTCGAAACCAATTCTTCTGGTGAAACAGAAGGACTAAGACGAGTTGGAATAGCCGAGCACAGCTAAAGCCAAATCGCTTACGGAATCCGGCTTGTTGAAGATGTTTCATCACTTTCAGTTCTTGAAAAGCAGGCTTTAATTCGTTTGGCAGCGTGTCAACTCATATAAAAATGTTACCGAAGGATAATGGTTCACTCACGTAATTT
>NZ_JAWDJI010000151.1:0-10900 GCF_032465655.1 Paenibacillus sp. 3LSP
AGCGGGTGGTTTTTTGTTTCGCACGCTTCGCGAGCTCAACTGGCTAAAGCCATAATCAAAAAAGCCGTGCTGAAAACAGCACGGCTTCATCGTTATACAGATAACGGCAGCTACTTGGATGAGCTGCAAGATGCTCTCGTGTGTGTTCTTAACTACTTCATAGACCGAAACCAGCGTACGGAAAAATACATGCACGCTTATAACTCAAGCGGCACGTTCTGTACCCTGTGTAACCGTCTCTATGAAATTACTAGTTAAGAACCTTCACCGACATCAATATCTCTCCTCTTTAGAGGTTGTTCTAAAAGTCATCTTTCGATCACGAAGCTAACTCATCGAAGTTTGCTCGACATCGAATCTTGAATTCACCCGGGCCTTCCGTTGCTCACGTAGCTTCCAGCTACGCTCTGCTACTCAGTCCCTAGCTTCATTCAACCTTCTCGGTGCTCCAAACCTGACTTGTAGAACTTTCATTAAATCGGGTTGTTCTAAAAGTCATCTTTCGATCACGAAGCTAACTCATCGAAGTTTGCTCGACATCCAATCTTGAATTCACCCGGGCCTTCCGTTGCTCACGTAGCTTCCAGCTACGCTCTGCTACTCAGTCCCTAGCTTCATTCAACCTTCTCGGTGCTCCAAACCTGACTTGTAGAACTTTCATTAAATCGGGTTGTTCTAAAAGTCATCTTTCGATCACGAAGCAACATTTCCGAAAAGAAAGATTACCTTTAATTTACCAAAAAGGGGCGTTATCCGTCAATAATACGGCTTTCGACGCGTTGCGTCTCACTTTAAGTGGAATATCTTGCTAATTGAGTGAATTGATTAATTTTATTCTTGCGGCTATTTCATGTATTATATATGAGGTGTTAAAATTGTAAACTCGGCATTAATTCTAACTAAGGAGTTTTTACGGAAAGGAAGGAAACGAAGTGTCACAGTTCAATCGCATCCGGCTCGCCAGCATCAAGCCGTTTGTCTTCTTCTCTGTCATCATGATCTTCAAGATTTATCTTGTCTGGACGGCTATCTTTGGTGTAGTACCCGCTTGGGGGCCATTGTTGAAGGAAATCCCGTTTATCTGGATTTTGTTCTGCTTGATTGAATGGTTCTCCTCCAAACGTAAGATCGGCCTTTATTTAACCGTCAATCTCATCGTTACAGCCGTATTCTTCGCCGCTGTTATGTACCATAAATATTATGGGGTTATCGTGAACTACACGGCCCTGCAGCAGGTGAATCAGGTTACCGCGGTGAAGAACAGCGTGTTCTCGCTGCTCGCCCCTTATTATCTGCTGATCTTTGTGGATATCGTGGTGATCGGCTTCTGGTTGTTCCGGAAGAAACGCGCAGAGAAGTTGAAAGCTTTATTTAATCTAAGAAAAGCCAGCACCGGCGTCATTACCGGGATTTTCGCTTTCTCCCTGCTGCTGTGTATCTTTAATGTATGGCCGAACCGGGCCAGCATGAATGAGATCAAGCAGGCTGAGCAAATGGGCATCCTGAACTATGAAACGTACACGATTTTCTCCAGCGCCAAGAAGGAAGAGCTGGTTGACAAGAACGAGATCTCCCAAGCGAAAATCAATAACTTGAAAGGCATTACCCCTCCGGCTGAACCGAAATATTTTGGTGCGGCCAAAGGCAAGAATCTAATCATCATTCAGATGGAATCGTTCCAGAACTTCCTGATTGGCCTGAAGATCGATGGTCAGGAAGTTACGCCAAATATGAATAAACTGGTTAAGGAAAACACCTATTTCAGCCATTTCTATCAAATGGTCGGACAAGGAAATACCTCAGATGCCGAGTTTGTGGTGAACACCTCGTTCTACATCCCGTACAATGAGGCCGCAACGCAAAACTACCCGGACAAAGATCTGCCAAGCTTGCCGAAGCTGATGCGTGATCAAGGGTATGATACGGCAACGTTCCATACGAATGTCGTTGATTTCTGGAACCGCGGGGAATTGTACAAAGCGATTGGCTTCAACCGCTATTATGACCAGAAATGGTTTGGTACCGAAGATACCGTCTTCTTTGGACCTTCGGATGAAGTGCTCTACAAGAAGACCATTGAAGAGTTGGATCGCATGCAGCAAACGGGACAGCCGTTCTACACTCAAGTGATCTCGATGACGGCGCACCATCCGTTTACAACACCGCATGACAAGGATAAAATTCAGCTGCCTGAGCGTTACCAAGACAATATGGTTGGCGATTATTTGCGGGCGCAAAGCTATGCGGATTACGCCCTCGGCCAATTTATTGAGGATTTGAAGCAAAGAGGCATCTGGGACAACAGTGTGGTTGTCATTTATGGGGACCATCTCGGCTTGCCGATGTATTCGCTGGATAAACATGGACTTGAACTGATGAAAGAAATTTACGGACGGGATTACAGCTACATTGATATGATCAATATCCCTATGCTCCTTCATGTGCCGGGTACCGAATTGCCTGAGGTCATGGACAATGTAGGCGGTCAAGTCGATATCCTGCCGACGGTAGCCAATCTGTTTGGGATCAATCTCGATAACCATATTCACTTTGGTGAGGATCTGCTGAACCAAACCTCTTACAACCTGTTACCGCAGCGTTACTATCTGCCTTCCGGATCGTTCATCAATGACCAGGCGCTGTTTATCCCTGGGGTATGGTATGATGACGGGACGAAGTATCCGCTCCCTAAGGATGGCGTGACCCAAGCGTTAACAACGGAAAGCGAATATAACCGTGCGCTTGAACTGCTCCGCCTCAGCGACAGCTACGTCAAGCAGCTGCCTGATCGAGAGAAAGAGTAGGAGTTCGCACAAAAACAGAAAGAGCCGCAGGCGCCCTTCCGGGCCGCCCTGCGCGACTCTTTTTTTTATTTGCACATTCTATAATGCCGAAGGAGCAACGCCATCCATCGTCTGATTCCCTTGTCCCTGTCCTTGGTCTTCCTGGGCCCATCCCCGTTCTTGCAGCAGCTCCTGCTCTTTTCTGCGCAGGTACTTACGCCCTCTCCAACGGAAGAACGAAAAGACGCCGCGAATATATTCGTCGCTGATCATGCAAGCGTAAATGGCGATAATGCCCCAGCCAATCGAAACGCCAAACAAATACGAGCAGCCGGTTGCGACAACCGACATAAAGATCAAGGAAATGATCATCGTGTACCGCGTATCCCCGACTGCATTTAACGAGTTGCCGAGGGCCATGTTGATCATTTTGCCCGGCTGCAGCAACAGATTGAGCCAGAGCAAGGCCGCGCAGAGGGTTAAAATCTCGGGATCCTGCGTAAACAGCCCCAACAGCTTCGGACCAAACAGCACAAGGATAAATGCGTTGACGATCACGAGCGGCAGCCCAAAGGCCAGCACGCGGTATACGGCACGGTAAGCTTCTTTGGTTTTGCCTGCACCGTACAGGTGAGCGATCTGGATCTGCGCCGCCATCGCCAGCGAGAAGCCCAGCATAAAGCAGAACGACTCCAGCGTATTCATATAGGTTCTGGCGGCCAACTCGGTTGCGCCAAGCATCGCCAGGAAGGAGAAAATCGCCAGCTGCGAGAACACCCAGCTCGCCGAATTGACCCCCAGCGGCCAGCCGATGACCAGCACCTCCTTAAACAGCTTGCCATCGTAGACAGACATGTCCTTAAATCCGATTCGACGCTGAAACGTGCCGAGGAAAATGAACAACAACACAATCGTAGCAACGAAGCGGCTGATTACCGTTGAAATTGCCACGCCAGTCAGCCCCCATTGCGGAAATCCAAACGCTCCAAAGATAAAGCAATAGTTCATCAGGATATGCAAAACGTTCATGCCTACCGCCGTGTACATCGGGCCTTTCGTATTTCCAGTGTTGCGGATCGCAGTACCAAGCAGGGAAATCATCGCGGTTAGGATCATCCCTCCGCCAACAATGGAGATGTAGATTTTTGCCAGCGGCAGCAGTTCATTCGGAAGCTGCAATATCGTAGCGATGGGACCAGGAACCGCGATCAGCAAAATACTGAGAAAAAGACCAATTCCCGCCGTCACTTTGAAGGCGATGATCGCAACGGTCCGCGCATCCTCTTCGCGGCCTGAACCGATCTTCTGGGCGATTACAATCCCCGCCCCGCTAGCGACGGTAGCAAACAGCGTTGTCAGCGCATTAAACAACTGGTTGGAGAAGCCCACGACCGCCACCGCATTGTCGGAAATACGGCTGACCATCAGCGTATCGACGGTTCCCAGCAAGATTTGCAGAAACAACTCGATAAATATAGGCCATGCGAGCAGCCAGAGAGAGAATTTATTCTTCTCGCCGCCCTTGTTACTTTTCATTATTACAACCTCCTGAAGTTCGGAGAATCCCGCGGATTCCCTGTCATCGTGTTAGCATGAAACACATTATAGATCGTAATTTCGTTTTGATGTATCATTGAATCAACTCGATTTTTCAATATTCCAACCTAAGAGGAGTGGGTATCCTTTGCCTCCCATCATTGAATTTACCGCGCCGCCACTTCCCCACTACATCGTCAGCGGCTCAGCGGTGATCCCGGTCGGCGGCAAGCATCCCAGCCGGCAAAATATCGGCGCCTTCGACCTGCTGGTCGTCGAGTACGGATGTTTATATATCAGCGAAGAAGGCCGTGATTACGAAGTGCCCGCCGGACACTCGCTCATCCTCCGCCCGGACTGTTACCACTATGCGCTGGAAGGCTGCCGGGAGGATACGCTGCACCATTGGCTGCATTTTCAACTCTTGGGCGAATGGCGCGTCGTTGAGGAGGAAGATTACCAGCATTGCGGATGCAGCCTGACGGATCAGGGCACCCCTGGTTCAATTTCACTGCCTCCGTTCACGGCGACATCGTATACCGTCCCTCTGCCCCAATACGCGAAGCTGGCCCAGCCGCAGAAAATGATCGCGCTGCTGAAGGAACTGACGGATTTGAATCGAGATCTCCATTTGGACAGCGTCCGATTGCGCCAGCAGGCCCTATTTCAAGATGTAATCGTCGAACTGTCGGCCTCCTCATCCAATGCCGGACTCTCTCCGCAGTCAGCCTGCGCCGAGAAGGCAGCCTCCTATTTGCGCGAGCATTATAACGAACCCTTCTCCGCGCAAAAGCTTGGGGAGAGTATCAATTTCCATCCGGTCTATATCGCCCGTTGTATGCAGAAGGTGTTCGGCTGTTCGCCTGCCGTCTACTTGCAACGGCTGCGCATCCAGCAGGCTAAGCTGCTGCTTGTGCAAACCGATCTGACCATCGAACGGATCGCCGAACAAGTGGGATTTAACCAGGCCGCATATTTCACCGCTTGCTTCAGCAAGACCGAAGGCATGTCCCCGCGAAAATATCGTCAGCGCTTTACTTGGAGCAAGGACTAACGGATTTACTACATAACAAAGAGGCCGGGCAAAAGGGATACTCCCCTCTGCTCGGCCTCTGCTTCTGCCGCCTCACTTCTTGCCGGGATCAATGTCCTGTGGACGCAAGCCTTCCCAAATGTTCGGGATGTTCACCTTGGACGGATCCTCAAAGACGAGAAACGCGGTTGGCAAATACCGCTCTCCGTATTCGGACGAAGGCTTGTTCACGATCTCCCCGCCTTCTTTCACCAATACGGTAGACGACCCGCCGTCCAAATTGGCGGCGATCACGGCGCCGCGTTCCAGCATAATCTGCTGAACATCGTACAGGCTGGCGCCGATGCTGTAGCCCGGCTGACGCCCGTCGATGACAACGAACAGGATCGCGCCGTCTTCGCGTTGCCCCATGGCCGTCCGCGGCGCGATGCCCCAGCCTTCTTTTTGACTGCGGATCTGTCCTTTGCCATTTACGATAATTCTCGGCTGAAACGTCACCGCTTCCTGAATGCCAAGCTTGTCCAATTCCTCCAGCGTATATTTACCGGCGATCATTTTACCCTTCTTGTCCAGGCCCACGATCTGCGTCGATGCCCCTGAACTAATACCGTTGTAATATAGCTTCCCTTGGGAAATGACCACCCCAATCGGCTTGAAGCCGTTGCCTTTCCAGTTCGGGTCGGCAAAGCCGCCGCCGTTCACGCCGGCAATGGCACCGGTCCGCGCGACCATGCTGGAGACCTTCTCCCCTTTGCCCCGTTTCGCTGGAACCCCCAAACGGATTTTGGTCGGGTCGTTTACAGTAAGCACGTACCCGTGATAGCTTTTGCCGGAGACCTCTTCAATTTCAATGAGCGGCTTCTCCGCTTGTGTGTCTTCTTGATCCTCCGGGTCGGGCAAATCAATCGTATGGGTGTCCTTCTCCGTTCCCATCTGCTCGAATTGCGCCTGGTAAGCGGCGACCCGTTTGTCCAGCTCGGCTTGTCCGATGATATATTTGGCCCAATGGCGATGCTGCGTCGTAATCAGCGTATCGGCCATTAAATAGCGCATATTGTTCCCTGACGGGGTAAAGAACAACCAGAATAAGGCCGCCGTCCCGATCAGCATCATCGCGATGATCAGCCGGGACATCAGATAGAAAAAACCACGCTTCCGCCGTTTCTTAGCGGACGTACGCTTCTTAGCCCCCGTTCCCCGCTTGGCCGACGCGCGGCCTGTCCGGCTTGTCCGGCTCGCGCGGCTGGGTAATGTAGGCGTTGGCATGATGCTTGTCTCTCCCCTGCTCTCTAATATACTTGCTGTACAATAAACGTTCATATTAGTCTGAAAGTTTCAACCTCACACTCGAGCGCGTGAGAACCATGATCGCTTCACTGTACACCAAAAACCCGCCTGCATCAACAGGCGGGGCCCTTCTCTAAGCAAGGCTTCCGCGAAGATCCTTCCCGGCAAGCTTCTCCGCGCAAGGCGTAGAGCTGCTTGAAGCCTCGTCTGCGTAAAATTCGTGCTGCTTTTAACACCGCAGATCGACGGTTTGCAATGATCAGAACAGGACAAGATGGCGATAACTCCTTATGCCATAGAAACGGCAATCGACCTAACGAAATGTTAATCGCTCCATCCAGATGGCATTCTTCATAATAAGACGCGTCCCGGACATCCAGCATCTTCGTCTGCGGCGGCAGGTCGAACCCGCGTAAGCCCTTCTCCCCTACGAACTTTAGGCCCGGGACAGGCCATACCAACCGAAGTACATATCCGCTTATCCAGGCGGCAAGCAACAATCCTCCTGCCGTGATCAGCATGTCACTCACTCCACTTCATCCTGCCAAGTCAGCATTCCGCCGGTCATGTTGACTACACGGTAGCCTCTCTCACTAAGCAGCTCACAGGCCAGACTGCTCCGCCCGCCGCTGCGGCAGACGACGATTACCTCTTCCTCCGGATCCAGCTCTGCTAACCGCTCTAGCAGCTGTCCCAACGGAATATGCTTAGCCCCTGGAATGTGGCCTTCAGCCCACTCCAATGGCTCACGCACATCCAGCACATGGACCTGCTCGCCCCGCTTCAACCGCGCGGCCAGCTCGTCCGGGGTTATTTCCTTCTGTGGCTGAAACGCCATCGTTATCGTCTCCTTTTCAAATTACCGGCTCTTGACCAGCAGCTCTACCGCTTCCTTCACCAAATGGGCGGTGTCGCCCCCTTGAGCCTGCTCCTCCAAGATACACTGCTGCAAGTTATCCGCAACGATCTGGGCCAAAGCCTTATCCGTAGCACTCCGCACTGCAGAAAGCTGAACTACCACTTCCTTGCAGGGCTTCCCTTCCTCCATCATACGAAGCACTCCGCGCACCTGACCTTCGATTCGTTTCAATCTCCGTTTGACTTCTTCCGCATAGAGATGTTCCTCAGCCATGTCCTGCACTCCTTTCCATCATTCATCGTGCCTGACATCTCGTTCAAGTGGATACCCCCACGGGTATACATGATAGATGAAAGTCACCCCCTCGTCAACCTTGCACGGTGAGCGAAATACAAAAAGGGCGGAGACTAATCTCCGCCCTTCAGCATGATTACATATTCGGCTTATTTCCGATTGGCAACTTTATCCCATTCCGTATCCAAGTTTTTCAGGAATGCATTGACATCCTTCTTAAGCAGGAACTCTTGAACCAAAGCGTCAAGCTTCATGGCACTTGGAATATAGTGATCTGCAAAATCAGAGATTTGTCCAGCTGCAAAGGCTTCTTTGAAACCGTCCATAATTGGATCACTTTGCGATACGCCGGTGATCGCCGGGAACGCTTTTTGTTCATCGATATATTGTTGTACATTTTCCGGTTCCAGCAAGAATTGGACAAACTTCATAGCTTCTTCCGGATGTTTGGTATTTTTAGCAACCGTCAACAGCGTATCCACGCCGGAAATGACTTTGTTCTTCGTCGGGTCATTGGTGGCCGGCATCGGGAACACGCCCAACTCGATGGAAGGGTTCGCCTTCTGAATTTCCGGAATTGCCCATACCCCTTGCATATACATTGCAGACTCGCCTTTAGCGAACCCGGCATTTCCATCATTATAACCTTTGCCAAAAATGTCTTTTTGCCCGTAGTCCAGAAGCTTCAACTGTTTCTCAGCCACTTCTTTAAAGGCGTCAGCAAACTTCACCGAACCCTCTTGGCGTTGTTTGAAGATTTCCGTACCCACGATACTTGGTTCCAAAGCATTGAACGGCACTAACACGGTCCATGCATCTTTATAGGTCAGATAAAAAGGATTTATCCCTTGAGATTTGAACGTCTCTGCCGCAGCAATAAACTCATCCCAGGTTTTTGGTACTTCTACGCCGGCTTCGGCAAAGATCGCTTTGTTATAAATCACGCCGCTGGCGTTCGCCGAGAATGGGATGCCGTTAACTACATCCGTTCCGGTCAAATCGTTCATCATTTGAATATAAGCTGGTTGAATCGAGGAGAGAATTGCATCACCTGTGAAGTCTTTGAACACCCCTCCGGCAGCCAACGACTTGTAAGTATCCGTTGCCCCCATACCAATAACATCCGGAATATCATCCTTTGCCGCTCTTGTCTTCAGGACAGTTTCCGCGTCTGGCGGGTTTACCTGAGTCACCTTGATATTAGGGTTCGCTTCGTTAAACTTCGCAATCAGCTTATCGAAGGTGTCCTTCGCTTCGGTTTTATTTTGGAAAAATTCGATTTCAACCTGCTTGCCGGAAGTTGCGGTTGATCCGTTGTTGGACGCCGTTCCTGCGTTATTTCCTCCACCATTACCGCAAGCGCTAAGCATCGAAGCAGCTAACAACCCTGCTAATACGGGTGCTATGATTTTTTTCATCATGTTTTATCCCCCTGATCGTAAAATTTTCACTGTTGGCGTAGGACAGAAAATAGAGGTTATCAGGATACGTAAACGTTTACTTTTTACTCAATATGTACCCATTCAGCCACTACTTAAGCCCCTTCTCGTGAGTAACCATGAATCCTTCGTTGACTTCACCTAGTTCCGGACTTCACCTCTTTGCGTTGGTTTCATCTCTGCAAGGTAAACGTTTACGAACTGAGACAATGAAAGCCATTAGTTCTTCCATTTGCGCTCATTTCAAATCAAACGCTCGGAAACGTAAACGCTTACCTAAATATATCCCTGTGTGATAGGTTTGTCAATAATTTTGATCAAGCATTTTTTTCGCCTTCGATCCTACAAGACAATTCCCCCTCTCCCCTAAAAATATCGTTGACAAATAGGAGCACAAGTTCTAAAATCGAGTAAGCGTTTACGTTGTCTACTATCAGAGTAGAACCATATTGAAACGAATGAGGCGGGTAATATCATGAACCCTACCATCAAAGATGTTGCCAAAAAGGCCAATGTATCCATAGCTACCGTATCCCGTGTACTCAATAATTTGCAAGGCTATTCGGAGCAAACGAAAGCCAAAGTATACCGAGCCATCGAGGAAATCGGATATCAGCCTAACGCCATCGCCCGGGGACTGATCAATAAGAAAACCCAGACGATCGGCGTGATGTTTCCGACTGTATCAAGCCTGTTCTCTTCTGAGATTCTCCACGGTGTGGAGGACTTTGCTCAGGATAACGGATACAGCGTTATGGTATGCAATACCGATTCAGACGGAAAGCGGACTCTCAAATACTTACAGGTATTGCGTGAGAAGCAGGTTGATGGTTTGATCTTTTCCAGCGAAGTCCTGAAAGAAGAATACTATCAGACACTTCAGCAAATGCGAATTCCTTATGTCCTCGTCTCGACGGAATCCGGCTATGATCATGTACCGTATATCAAGGTCAACGATTTTCAGGCCGCTTATGATGCCGTAGAGTATTTGATTCGATTCGGCCATCGCAAAATCGCTTTGCTGAGCGGTACTAAGCACGATACGATCGCCGGGATTCCAAGAATTGAAGGTTACAAGAAAGCCCTTGAGAACCACGGCATACCGACTAACGAATCTTATATCGCCTATGGAGATTTCTTATTCGACGTAAGCTATAAAGCGATGGAAGAACTCTTAAGCCGGGCCCCTGATATCACCGCCATCTTTGCGGCGAGCGACGAGATGGCAATTGCTGCAATCTCTGTAGCTGCCAAGTATGGAATTAAGGTGCCTGATGAGTTGTCCATTATCGGATACGATGATCTGAAGCTGGCCCAGATGTCGGTTCCCCCTTTGACTACCGTACGACAACCATTGTACGATATGGGCAATCTAGCCTCTCAGAAACTGATTCACATGATCAAAACGGGGAAAGCCGAAAGCAGCTGCATCGTAGCCCATTCCATCGTCGAAAGACAGACGGTACGGGCGATTAGCTCCCATGACAAGCGGGATATCCATAATCCAAAAACGTAAGCGATAGCCTGATGGTCAATGATCTAAGTGCTCGCTCACGTTCTTTTTTTCAAGGGTACGTAAACGTTTACTAGTAACTAAGGATTCAAGCATTTCTTAAGTCCAGCGGTATGATGTCAAGCTGTTGATTTAATCGAACTGGAAATTTCCCGT
>NZ_JAWDJI010000152.1:0-4351 GCF_032465655.1 Paenibacillus sp. 3LSP
TTTTGAGTTATTGTTACCCATGCTATGATCTCCTTCTGTTATGGAGTGGGTAACATGCCTACACCTTAACAATAGGAGATTTTTTTATGAGCAACCAGAAGAATACCAGTAATAGCAACCATATTTAGGATATTTTACAAACAATTTTTCTGTAATTTCTCATGTCAGGTTTGGTGCAAGGCTAGTGGGCAAATCGGGCATTTCAGCGAAAAAAACCTGCACTTTTGCAGTTATTTCAGGAAAAACAGCGATTCCAGCTCAAAATAACTGTATTTTTGCAGGAATCGCGTATGGGTGCAGGTGAGATATGGAGGATCACAGTTGATTGAGTGGTACTTTTGCACGTGGCAGCATGAAATGGTCGTGAACTCAGTCATAAGCGAGTGAGCGACTACAAAAAGTAACGTAATAAATGTTATGTTAACCATAAGACAAATTCTCTCCCACACGCTATCTGCTCAAACCCACCATCTACTAGGATCAACGATGATATAATCAATTTAACTAAAGGAGTTTATCCGAAATTGAAGGGTCCAGATAGGGGATGCAATGATGCGAGCCATTTTTCATTATAATCCAGATCGGCCGTTTCGCGAGGCGCCGGACTTGTATTTGTGTTATTGGGGAAAAGAACGATGTGTTCCGCTTCATTCGTTTGGCCCGGGTGTGCGGGATATCTACAAAATTCACTTTATCCATTCAGGACGAGGGATAGTGAAAGTGGAGGGAGAGACCTTCGAGTTGACCGGCGGACAAGCTTTTCTCGCTTATCCCGAGCGGATTATCTTCTATCAAGCAGACGAGGTTGACCCTTGGACGTACTCTTGGATCGGCTTCAGCGGGGAACAGGTGTCGGAGATTTTGAGCCGTACCCGGTTGACGCCGGCTTCCCCCGTGTTTCCCATGGATACGCAATTGATGCCGCAACTCTATGATCGACTTAATGAAGCAGAGGAATCGACGACGCGCGATTTGCGCTTGCAAACGTTGCTATATGAGTTCATGACCTTGCTGGTGGAGCTTGTCCCTGCATCAGGGGATGTAAGTTCCCCAAGAACGAAAGCGAAGGATGCGTATATTCACCGTTGCCTTGATTTTCTGCACAGCCATTATAGTGAGGAACTAAGCATCGGCCAACTGGCTGCCTTCGTGGGGCTGGATCGGAAATACTTAACGTCTTTGTTTAAGCGGTCGATAGGAATGCCGCCGCAGCAGTACTTGCTCAAGTACCGAATGGAGAAAGCCTGCGTCCTGCTGCGCAACGGCCATTATTCGATCGCGGAAGTAGCGCGTTCTGTGGGTTACCAAGACGCCTTGTTATTCTCCAAAATGTTCAAAAAAACAGTAGGCACCTCGCCCTCCGATTACCGTGAACTTGGGCGAAAATCAGACATTATGCCATAGAGATCATCCATGCTGATATAGGTAAGTTGCTCCTCGTGGATTATATTGAACACATATAGACTGAAGGAGGGACAAGCATTTATGTATCAAGCAGCGGATAACCGATATGAAACAATGACATATCACCGTTCGGGACGGAGCGGATTGAAGCTTCCAGCCATTTCCCTGGGCCTATGGCACAATTTTGGGGGGATCGATGTACTGGAAAATGGACGCGCCATGTTGTGCAGAGCTTTTGATCTTGGAATCACCCATTTCGATTTAGCGAACAACTATGGACCGCCGCCAGGCTCGGCCGAGGAGACGTTCGGACGGGTACTGCGTGAGGATCTGCGTCCATATCGCGATGAGCTGATCATCTCGACTAAAGCGGGATATTACATGTGGCCAGGGCCATATGGGGAATGGGGATCCAAAAAATATCTGGTCTCCAGCCTCGATCAAAGCTTAAAGCGGATGGGGCTGGAGTATGTGGATATTTTCTATCACCATCGTCCAGATCCCGACACGCCGTTGGAAGAAACGATGTCTGCGCTTGATCTGATTGTACGACAAGGGAAAGCACTGTATGTGGGGTTGTCCAACTATCGTCCGGAAGAGACGCGCGAAGCGTCCCGAATCTTAAAACAACTTGGTACCCCGGCGGTGATTCACCAGCCAAACTACTCCATGATGAATCGCTGGATCGAAGAGGGGTTACTGGATGTCTTGGAGGAAGAGGGCATAGGCTCAATCGTGTTTTCCCCGCTTGAGAAAGGTATCCTGACCGACCGATACCTAAACGGAATCGCACCGGATTCCCGGGCCGCCGGCCCTAGCGTGTTCCTTCGTCCAGAGGACGTAAACGAAGAGCGGATTGCCAAAATCAAGCGGCTGAACGAACTGGCTGCCGCTAGAGGGCAGAAGCTATCGCAAATGGCTTTGGCCTGGGTGCTGCGTGACGGCAGAGTGACATCCGCTCTGATCGGCGCCAGCAAAGTCAGCCAAATCGAGGATGCCGTAGGCGCATTGGCGAATCGGACATTTACGCAAGAGGAGCTCCGTAAGATCGACGAAATCTTAGGTTTTTAAATTATGACACAAGGCGTCGCCCGAGGAATATTCGGGACGGCGCTTTTTTCTACTAAATTTCCCCGCCGTATTGAGCTTTGCCCCGTTTAACCAGTATAATAGGTCGAGTGTACCCTTTGAGGATCTTACGAAGGTTTATAACTAATAATTCATATAGAAAAGGTGTTAAATTTCCATGAGTATTTTAAATGTTGAACGACTGAGCCACGGATTTGGGGACCGGGCGATTTTTAACGATGTATCCTTCCGCTTGCTGAAAGGCGAGCATGTCGGCTTAGTCGGGGCCAACGGTGAAGGAAAATCGACGTTCATGAACATCATTACGGGCAAGCTGCAGCCGGACGAAGGCAAAATTGAGTGGGCCAGACGCACGCGCGTAGGCTACCTCGATCAGCATGCCGTATTGGAGAAAGGGATGACGATCCGTGACGTGCTGCGCGGAGCGTTTCAATATCTGTTCGATCTGGAACAGGAAATGAACGACATGTACGCCAGAATGGGGGAGGTATCGCCGGAAGAGCTGGAGCAGCTGCTGGAGGACGTAGGTACGATCCAAGACACGCTCACGAATCAAGATTTCTATCTTATCGATGCCAAGATTGAGGAAACGGCTCGGGGCTTGGGCTTGACAGATATCGGGCTCGAAAGAGATGTTCACGACCTCAGCGGAGGTCAGCGGACGAAGGTTTTGCTCGCTAAGCTCCTGCTGGAGAAACCAGACATTCTGCTATTGGACGAACCTACCAACTATTTGGACGAGCAACATATTGAATGGTTGAAACGGTATTTGCAAGAGTACGAGAACGCGTTTATCCTCATTTCGCACGATATTCCGTTCCTGAACAGCGTGATTAATCTGATTTATCATATGGAAAATCAAGAGCTAAACCGTTACGTCGGTGATTATGATAACTTCTTGCAGGTGTATGAAGCGAAAAAACAACAGTTAGAGTCCGCCTACAAACGTCAGCAACAGGAAATTGCCGATCTCAAAGATTTCGTAGCCCGCAACAAAGCCAGTGTAGCGACGCGAAACATGGCGATGTCTCGTCAGAAGAAGCTGGACAAGATGGAAATTATCGAGCTGGCGAAGGAAAAACCGAAACCGCAGTTTAACTTCAAGGATGCTCGGACATCAGGCAAGTTAATTTTTGAAACGAAGGATCTGGTCATTGGTTACGACTCGCCTTTATCGAAGCCGCTGAATTTAAGAATGGAACGCGGGCAGAAAATCGCCCTCGTCGGCGCCAACGGGATCGGGAAAACCACACTGCTTCGCAGCATCCTGGGACAAATCCCGGCGATCTCTGGTTCGGTGCATCTCGGGGACTTGCTGGAAATCGGCTACTTTGAGCAAGAGATGAAGGATGCCAATTACAATACGTGCATTGAAGAAATCTGGAACGAGTTCCCGTCGTTCACGCAGTTTGAGGTGCGTGCGGCTCTGGCGAAATGCGGACTGACAACGAAACATATCGAAAGCAAAATTGCAGTTCTAAGCGGAGGCGAGAAGGCTAAGGTGCGCCTGTGCAAGCTGATTAACCGGGAAACGAACCTGCTCGTATTGGACGAACCGACGAACCATTTGGACGTGGATGCGAAAGATGAGCTGAAGCGTGCGTTGAAAGCTTACAAAGGCAGCATTCTGTTAATCTCCCACGAACCGGAATTTTATCGTGATGTCGTTACGGAGACGTGGAATTGTGAATCTTGGACCACCAAGATGATCTAATCAAGTCGTAATCTAGCATTTAAGGGTTGCCTCAGGTATAATTGGTTTAAATTTGAAAACGAGGTGATCCGATGGCAGTTAGCTTGAGTCCTGAATCCGTGAACTTGAACAAATAAATCCTGAGGCGGACACAGGAAAATGCAG
>NZ_JAWDJI010000153.1:0-23710 GCF_032465655.1 Paenibacillus sp. 3LSP
CGTCTGGGCGGCCTGGGCCGCCGAGGCGCCGCTGGCGGCCGCCGAAGCGGCGCTGCGCCGTGCCGCCGGGCCGCACGACAGCGCCCGGCGCGAGGCCGCCGGCCCGGGCGGTCCGCTGCTGGCCGAGCGGCTGGCGGAAGCAGCCGAGCAAGGCCGGCTGCACGAGCCCGGGCCGGAGTTCCACGACGTCGACGTGGAACTCGGCCCTGTGGGCCCGCCGGCGGCAGGCGCCGAGGCGCCGCAGGCGGGCCCGGACCCCGCGCCATGGGCAGCGCTGCTGCCCGGCGTGCGGGGGGCGGCGACGGGGCTGGCGCTCGTCGCCGAGCGGGTCATGCAGCGGGCGGAGGCACTCGCCGCCCCGCTGCGCCGCAAGCCGGACTGACCGCTGGGCATAGTCAGTCCGGCCGTGCGCCGGCCTCCCGGTGCCGGCGCCTAGAAGCCGCGCTGTAGCATGCGCGTCCCCTTCTTGGCCGCGTTCTCGCCACACCCACCCCGAAATATTCGCTGCGGCCAGCAGGGAAGCGCCAAGGGGCATGTGAGTCCCTAAATTGGAGCTGGATGGCCGCGGAGAACCCGAAGAGGCCGCTTCCTGAGTCGCAGGACGGTTTCATGGGGCTGCAAAATCTGGTATGATTATGAATATTTCGCGGGGAGGAATCATGTCATGAAAATTTTACAACGCTTGAAAGACGGTGCGGGCAAGGTTACCGATCGCGCGCAAAATGTCGTGGAGATTAGTAAACTAAACACTCAAATTTCAAATATCGAACGTGAGCTTGATTTATATTTTCATAAAATGGGCGAAGTGTTCTATGAAGCTTATCGGAAGAAGGATATGGCTGCAGCGGAGAAAGAGATGCTCGAACTGGCCAAAACCTGCGATCTGCTGACGGAGGAACGCGACGAGATTCGGATGAAAATCGCCGAGCTCAAGAATGAGCGCTTATGCGGCGCCTGCGGTCGGAACGTCGCGGAGGATGCCTTGTTCTGCCAATACTGCGGCCATAAGCTGGCCGTGGCGAAGCGAGCCGTTCCAACCGAGCTGCTGAAGCCGGTTCAGGAGCCGGTGAAGTCCCCGGCAGCCAGCGAGGCCGCCGCGAGTGTCGAGCCGCCTGTGATGAAGCAAGTCGAGGTGGACGAGATGGATACGCTGGAGCTTGCTGCGTCCCTTGTTCGGGAGAAAGCGGAGCAGCGGGAGCCAGAGCCCGTATCGGAAGCGGTGAAGCCGATCGATCCTGAGGAAGAAGAGCGTCTCCAGCGCGAGCTGGAGCGGGAACGCAGACGTCAGGAGGAACTGGATCGCCGTATTCGCAGCTGGAAGCAGGACGCTGTCGCTCCACAACCGGAGAATTTGGATGAACCTGAAGTGATCATCGGCGGAGTGGCTACGGTGAAATGCCAAATCTGTTCGTCGACGCTGGTCAAAGGGACAAAATGGTGCCCGCATTGCGGCTCTGAACAAATCTAGCGTCGTACTGCGGGAACGGCTGGTTGCTTCAAAAAGTTCATCAGGTTGTCAAAAAGTATACTGCCGCAGCCGCACGCTGATTCGTAAGTATAGTTAAGAGCATGCGGTCTACGCCGGTACGGCGGCCCAGGGGCTGGGTTAGGGAATCCCAGCAGCTCCGCAGCTGTCGTGCCGTTTTTCTTATCGCGGGCGCTCGGCTTCAAGTGGATGCGACTGCCTGCTGCAGGAGATGCTATACCGCATAGAACAGGATACAGGAGCGTGCAGCACATGGAATGCATTGTACATTTTGACGTCGTACATAAGGATGAAGTGAAGCACCTGCGCGGATTGCTTTTTCTCGATCAAGGAAAGACGCCAACCGAAGCGGACTATCTGCAAATGTTCGATGAGATGGGATATAAGCTGCGTTTAGAAGATTGGGAGCATCTGGTGTTTAAGCCGACGGAAGCCGGTGCTGATTACAGCGAGATCCGGGTACGCCGCCTTGACACAGGGGAGAAGACGTACAAAGAAGACGGCGAGTTAAAAACGTTGCTCACCCATCTATTGCCGCAGGAGCCGAAGCCGCTTTAAACCAGCTCTGGTGCGGTTAGACGGCACTGCTTCGCGCAGGGCTTTGCAAAGTTTTCACAGAACCCTAAAAGATTCCTCTTTCTCTACCCGGGCGGAATGCGTTATACTTCTAGCATTGTGTGTTATATATGAATCCATGAATTTTCCGTATAAGTGCAGGAATGGGCCTGCGCGTCTCTACCTGATCACCGGAAATGATCGGACTACGGAAAGTACCGCCTCGCATGCGCCCAGGAATCAAGGGGATCAGCTTTAGGCTTCTAGCCGTCCTGATCGCTTAGTATTGCTGTTCGGGCTTATTCGGTGCTTTCTAAATTTAAAGTCCATTTCCGTTGAGAAATGGGCTTTTTTGCGTTTAGTTCATGTGATGAATGATTGAAGGAGAGGGGAAACAGGAGTGAAACTGCTAAAAGACAAAGTGATGGCAGAAGGGATTGTTCTGGGCAACCAGGTGCTGAAGGTCGACTCGTTTCTTAACCACCAAATGGATCCGGTGCTGATGAAGGAAATAGGGGCCGAGTTCGCCCGGCGCTTTGGCGAAGAAGGGATTACGAAGGTGCTGACGATTGAATCGTCAGGGATTGCCCCGGCGATTATGACCGCGTTGGAGCTGAATGTGCCGATGATCTTTGCCCGCAAGCATCAATCCTTGACGCTGAAGGACAACATTTTTGTGGAAAAAGTCTACTCGTTCACCAAGCGGGAAACCAACGAGATCACGGTGTCGAAAAAGTTTCTGCATGCAGCCGATCGGGTGTTGATCGTGGACGACTTTTTGGCGAACGGTGAGGCAGCCTTTGGATTGACCCGCATTGTAGAGAAATCCGGGGCTTCGGTCGCCGGCATCGGGATCGTCATCGAGAAGTCGTTTCAGCCGGGAGGACGGTTGCTTACGGAAGCGGGGTACCGCGTTGAATCGCTCGTTCGGGTGGCCTCGTTGGAAGACGGTGCGGTGACGTTCGTGGAAGAAACACCGAATTATTCATGAGATGAACTATTAAATCGGGGAGGAACCAGATTTTTATGAAACGGGAACGTATTTTTCAGAAACACCGTCATCCGCTTAAAACCTTTTCATTAGGACTGCAGCACGTACTGGCGATGTATGCCGGGGCTGTCATCGTCCCGTTGATCGTTGGGGGAGCGCTTGATTTTACTAATCAGCAGCTGACTTACCTGATCGCCATCGACCTGTTGGCCTGCGGTGTCGCCACGTTGCTTCAAGTCTGGGGCAACCGCCTGTTTGGCATCGGGCTTCCGGTCATGCTGGGCTGCGCATTTCAAGCGGTGTCGCCGATGATTACCATCGGGCTGACCGACGGCGCAGGGGTCTCCGCGATTTACGGCGCAATTATTGCCTCCGGGCTGTTTGTTTTCCTGTTTGCCGGTTTGTTTGGCAAGCTGATTGCGTTGTTTCCGCCGGTGGTTACCGGCTCCGTGGTCACGATTATCGGCGTTACGCTGATCCCGGTGGCGATTACGGATCTTGGCGGCGGCAGTCCAGGGGACAATCCCGACTTTGGGAGTCCGCTGAATCTCGCGCTGGGCTTTGGGGTATTGCTGTTCGTGATTTTAATGAACCGTTTTGCCAAGGGCTTTCTGCGTTCCATCTCCGTCTTGCTGGGGCTGATTGCCGGGACGCTGGTGGCGGCGCTTGCCGGTAAAGTGGATTTGACGCCGCTGAAGGAAGCCAGCTGGTTTCATGCGGTACAACCGTTTTATTTTGGTGCACCTACGTTTCACGCTTCGGCGATTTTGACGATGATTCTGGTCGCGATCGTGAGCGTTGCCGAGTCGACCGGCGTCTTTATGGCGCTTGGCAAAATCGTGGATAAAGAAATTACGGATAAGGATTTGACGCGGGGGTATCGGGCGGAAGGGCTGGCGATCATGCTTGGCGGGATTTTCAACTCGTTTCCGTACACAACGTATTCTCAAAATGTCGGGCTTGTCCAAATGAGCCGGGTGAAAACCCGGGACGTCATCGTAGTAGCGGGTGCGCTGCTGATCTTGATCGGCTTCGTACCTAAGATCGCTGCGTTAACGCAGCTCGTGCCGACGTCGGTGCTCGGCGGAGCGATGATCGCGTTGTTTGGTCTCGTGTTGTCCTCCGGCGTTCGGATGCTGGGCGACCAAGTGGATTTGAACCGGCATGAAAATTTGCTGATCATCGCTTGTTCCGTCGGCATGGGGCTGGGTGTGACCGTGATGCCGGAGCTGTTCGACCAACTGCCAGCTAAGCTGCAGATTCTGGTGGACAATGGTATCGTTGCCGGCAGCTTTACGGCGATTGTGCTGAACTTGCTGTTTAACGGCTGGAAGGGCCAACGCAAGGCAGCTGAGCTGAATGGGGCTGCTGAACCAAGCGAAACCGCCAAAGCTACCGCATAAAATGTGCCTCGGTCTAGCTGGTGAATTACATCCGTTGCAGCTGTTTTTCTGCGAGTTCGCCGATCCAAGGCAACTTCAGCCATTTGCCCTGGAGCGCAGCCAGCATCATGACCACCCAAAGCGTAACGCCCAGCAGAGTCAAGAGCAGATTGACGACCACGCCGATGACCGGTAGAAAGCCGGACAAGGCATGAGCCAGCATCAACCCGCCAAACAGCATAACCGACTGAAGGGCGTGGAACAGCACGTATCGGCTGCGCTTCTCGAGCACGAGAAACGCAACTCCACCCACAAACGCAAGCAAGTAGCACAGGAAGCCGGCGACATTTTCGTAGAGGCCGGTGGATGATTTAAAAGGGGACATCAGGACGACACCTACTTTCAGGAGAGGATTGTCTTATCCTAAATGTATGACGAGCCCCCTTATGAAAGAACCAGCTCGGCCTGCTTGGGCGCGAACCACTGCTCTAAAATATCGTCTGCAATCACCTCCGCGGCTTCCGGCCGACGGAGGTTTTCTATTTTTTGGCGAAGCTTGGTCAGCCGGTGTGGATCTTGGAATAGCGCATCGATTTCCTCGGTCAGCTCTGCAGGGGTTCGGGTGATGCAGGCCACACCTTTTTGGGCCAGATAACGTGCATTATTGAGCTCTTGCCCTGGGACAGGGCGATAGACGAACACCGGCAGTCGGCAAGCCAGCGCCTCGGACAAGGTGATCCCTCCCGGCTTGGTTACGATGCAGTCGCATTGTTGCATCAAGGCAGCTACTTGCTCAACATATTCCAAGAGGTGCACGTCTGGATGGGGAGGGAGCTGCTCATGCAGTGCACGGTACAGCTCATGGTTTCTGCCGCAAACGGCGATCACACGGTAATGTTCCAGTGCCATAAACCGCTCTATTACTTCGCGTACCCCCTGCATGGAACCGTAAGCCCCTGCCATCAGCAGGATGGTGGTTTTGTTGTTGGTGTGATTTTTTACGAAAAGCTCTTGAAGTGGACCAGTGAGGCATTCTTGTCTGTCCGGATGCTGCAGATGAAACTCCGGCTTAACCGGGATGCCGCTGACTCGGATGCGTTCCTCGGGGATTCCCCGGCTGACCATTTCTGCCTTCAAGTCCTCGGTGGCGACGTAATAGCGGTCGACTCCGGAGTGGATCCACCGTCCGTGCAGGTCAAAGTCGGTGATGATATTTGCCATCGGCAGGGATTGGCCGGTCCGCTTCAGCAGTCTAGGCATGGCAAGCTGGGGGAAGGTGTGGATGATCAGATTCGGCTGGGTTTGTTGCAGGGTTTGCTGCAGCTTGTTCATGCCAAACGAATTGATGACCTCGAGCAGCGGCGCTTCTTGCGGCATCTGTTTGGTGGCGTTATAGACCCAACCGTAGAGGCCGGGGATGGTTTTGAAGCTCTGCATATATACGAACTTCGTCAGTCCGTTAATCAGCGGATGCGCTTCGGCCATCAGATCAAGCAGTGTGATGTCGGTTACGCCTCGGCTTCGCAAGCTGGCTTCCACCGCTTTGGAGGCTTGGTAATGTCCATCCCCGTAGCTGGCATATAAAATCAGAATTTTTGGAGACTGGGAAGTCATGGCGGTATCCCTCCTCTTCAAGTCCAGGCAATGACTCTCAACTGCATGTAGTTTGCCCCTGCACCCGTTTATAAATAGTATTAGGTGAAGCGGATAAAAAATGTACGTTTGGAAGAAAGCTGAAACCTTCTTCTGAATATGTTACAATAAGGCAATAGGAGGTCTTTCCATTACAACTAAATAGCCGGCATAGCTTCATGAATCTGAACCCGCACTTTTCGGCATCGCAAAATCGGAGCATTTACCTTAAGCGTTCTGGGAGGGAATCAGTATGGCAACAAAAGGTCATGATGAAGTGAAAGAAAGTTTACGGGAAATGACCCGAATCTTCAGACCGAAAGATCCGAAGAAGTTCGTGAAAGAATATGTACGCAAGTATCGGATTATGGGCGGCTATGAAGAGGAATTGACCCACCTGGTTGAGCATGAGCTCGGGAAATTGGACTCGTCTGTTTCCTGAAGACCATTTGAATCGAAGCATATTCGCCGTTCCGGCGCCTTGGGCGTTCGGGACGGTTTTTTTCTGCTGTTCCCACATATATTAAACTGACGGGAACATCACGAAATCAATCGTCGTGCGGCAGCGGAAGGAGAACAAGATGTGAAGGTACGCATAAAAACCAAAGAGGAAATCAAGCGGATCCGTGAGGCGGGACGGATATTGGCCGAGTGCCACCGCGAAATCGCCAAAATGATCGGACCGGGAATTACCACCTTGGAGATCGACGCCTTCGTGGAGTCGTTTCTGGCGAAGCGGGGAGCTAAGGCGGAGCAGAAGGGATACCACGGCTTTCCGTTTGCGACGTGTGCGTCGATTAATGACGTGGTTTGCCACGGGTTCCCAAGCGATCAGAAGCTGGCGCTCGGAGACATCGTCACGATCGACATTGTCGTAGGTAAAAACGGTTGGATGGCCGATTCCGGCTGGTCTTACCGGATCGGACAGGTGAGCGCTGAGGCAGAGAAGCTGCTGACGACCACCGAGCAGGCGCTGATGGCCGGCATCGCGCAGGCCGTCCCCGGGAACAAGATCGGGGACATCGGGTATGCGGTGCAGCGCGTGGCGCAGGCCGCGAACATCGGCATCGTGAAGCCGCTGATCGGCCACGGCATCGGCCAGTCGATGCACGAAGCGCCGGACGTGCCGAACTTCGGCCGGCCGCGCACGGGAGTGACGCTGCGACCGGGGATGGTGATCACGATCGAGCCGATCTTCACCGGCGGAGAAACCGGCGCGGTGTTGTGGGAGGACGACGGCTGGACGATTCGTACCGCGGACGGCAGCCTTGGGGCGCATTACGAACACACGCTGGCGATCACGGAGGATGGACCGTTGGTATTGACCAACGGGGAATAATGTGGACGAAGAGAGAGAGCGGGAGCTCTCTTTTTCTTTTGTTCTAACGGAACGTAGAGCCGTTATTTGGCCAGTTAGCCGGTGCCCTGATTTCTAACGGAACCAGGAGACCTTATTTGGAGCGGGGACGGGGGATTGCAGCCAAAAACGAGGAATAAGGTCATTTGGTTCCGTTACAGCGGGAAATAGCCGGGAAATGTGTAAATAAGGTCGCTACGTTCCGTTAGAGTTACATGTTCCGCACCAGGCCACGCGCATCGCGCCAAACCACATCTTCCGCACCAAGTCACACGCATCGCACCAAACCACTCGTTTCTCACCATTTCAACACGTTTAGCGCCACAGCCCGCACCATCACGTTCCCCAACAGCCACTTTTTTCTACTACTCGCAGCACGACCACGTAAGTCCCTGCAGCATAACCTCAAACTCCCAGACTCCCCCTGCACGCACTCGAACAGCGCCGCGCCTTCACGCCTGACCTGAGGCAATGTTTAAATTTCTTCTGCTGAAATGAAATAAAGTTTGAAGAAATGTCAAAAATGAAGCAGAGTAGGGAATCGTCACAATTCACCGAGTTTTGTTCAAAATTGGCAGCCTTTTCACTTGATGTCGAACTGGAGAAAACGTTCACAAAACCTTTTGTGACGCGGGTTTTCGGATTTTTGAACAATTTGTGAACTGCCCCTGAATCATTGACAAACGAGGGGTTCAATCATATATTTAATAGGTGATTGTTGTAATTGACAGGAATGTAGTTTCCGTGATAGACAGGTAGATTTTTGAGCTGCGCAGGCTGGAAATCTCTGTGATGCTGCGGAAGAAAACGTAAGAAGTGGGGTAGATCAATGATGAAACCTTGGAAGGCTGTTAAGCGGCTAGTACCTTTGTTTGCCATGCTAGCGTTGCTCTTGTCCGCATGCGGCCGTGAAGACCTGTCCGTGCTCAGACCGCAGGGTCCAGTAGCTGAAGGGCAGCTCGGATTAATTAAACTGTCGATTACGATCATGATTGTAGTCATGCTGATCGTATTCGGGATCGCGGCTTACGTGTGGATCAAGTATCGCCGTAAACCGGGGCAAAACGACATTCCCAAGCAAGTTGAAGGCAACCATAAGCTGGAGATCATCTGGACTGCCATTCCGTTGGTTCTGGTTCTGATTCTGGCGGTTGCAACGGTGCAGAAAGTTTTTGCCTTTGGCGAAGATTATTCGAAGGATGCCAATGCGGTGAAGGTTAAAGTCACTTCGCATTTGTTCTGGTGGGAGTTCACCTATCCGGATTACGGCATTACGACTGCCCAGGATATGATTATCCCTACGGGGAAGAAGATTGCGCTTGAGTTGAAGACAGCTGACGTGCTGCACTCCTTCTGGGTGCCTTCGCTCGGCGGCAAAACGGATACCAATACGGACGGAACGATTAACAAAGCTTGGCTAGAAGCCACGAACGAAGGGGTTTACCTCGGGAAGTGCGCCGAGCTGTGCGGGAAATCCCATGCTTTCATGGAGTTTAAAGTCAAGGCGGTTAGCCCAGAGTCGTTTGACCGTTGGGTTGAAGCGATGAAGGCGCCGGTACAAACAATTCAGGATCCAGCCGTTGCGGAAGTATTTAAGACGCAATGCTTGAGCTGCCACGCGATCGGTGATCAAGGCGGGCCACTGGGACCGAACTTGACGGGGATCGGCAGCAGAGAGACGGTTGCGAGCATTTTACATAATGCAGAAGCGTCCGGCAAACCGATCGACGGCAAACCGGTTAAGGATAATTTGGTGGAATGGCTGACGGATCCGCAAAAGGTAAAACCAGGTAACAAAATGCCAAATCCGAAGGAAGATCTCGGATTAACGGATGCTGAAATCGAAGCCATCGCCGACTACTTGGCTAACAGCAAATTATCTTATTAATCTTGCGTGCCTCTATGGACGGCATGGATGGATAGGAATTAATAGAGGGGGTACAAACCTTGGCTCATGCTCACACTGTCAAGCGGCACAAGGGGTTAATGGACTGGTTGACGACGGTCGATCACAAGAAAATCGCCATTTTGTATTTAGTGGCGGGCGGTTTGTTCTTTGGAATCGGCGGCATCGAAGCATTGCTGATCCGCGTGCAGCTGGCAAAACCGATGAATGATTTTGTATCGGCACAGCAATTTAACGAATTGATTACGATGCACGGCACAACGATGATTTTCCTTGGCGTTATGCCGGTGATCTTCGCCCTGATGAACGCGGTTATCCCGCTGCAAATCGGGGCTCGGGACGTCGCGTTCCCTTTCTTGAACGCTCTCGGATTTTGGACCTTCCTGTTTGGTGGACTGCTGCTGAACCTGAGCTGGTTGATGGGCGGTGCACCGGATGCAGGCTGGACCTCGTATACGCCGTTGTCGAGTACGACGTACAGCTTGACACACGGGGTTGACTTCTACACGATCGGCTTGCAGATCGCTGGTCTGGGGACACTGATCGGCGGTATCAACTTCCTGGCGACGATCATTACGATGCGCGCGCCGGGGATGTCCTTTATGCGGATGCCGATGTTTACTTGGACCACATTTGTAACGTCTGCCATGATCTTATTCGCTTTCCCGGCGATCACGGTAGGTCTGGTTCTGTTGACGTTTGACCGGATTCTCGGCGCAAACTTCTTTAATGTAGAAAGCGGCGGTAACCCGGTATTGTGGCAACATATTTTCTGGATTTTCGGACACCCTGAAGTTTACATTTTGATCTTGCCAGCGTTTGGGGTCATCTCCGAAGTTGTAAGTACGTTCTCGCGTAAGCGGTTGTTTGGTTATAGCTCGATGGTATTCGCTACGATCCTGATCGCCTTCCTGGGCTTCATGGTTTGGGCGCACCATATGTTTACGACAGGGATGGGGCCGGTGGCCAATGCGCTGTTCTCCATCGCTACGATGCTGATTGCCGTTCCGACGGGGATCAAAATCTTCAACTGGTTGTTTACGATGTGGGGCGGTCAAATCCGCTTTACGACGGCTAACCTGTTCGCTTCCGGTTTTATCCCAACGTTCGTTATGGGTGGGGTTACCGGGGTAATGCTGGCTTCGGCGCCGGCAGACTATCAATACCATGATACTTACTTTGTCGTAGCGCACTTCCACTATGTTATCGTAGGTGGTCTGGTTCTGGGCTTGTTCGCCGGACTGCATTACTGGTGGCCGAAGATGTTTGGCCGCGTCTTGAATGAGAAGCTTGGCAAATGGGAGTTCTGGACGTTTATTATTGGCTTCCATATGACGTTCTTCGTACAGCATTTCCTTGGCTTGCTAGGGATGCAACGCCGCGTCTTTACGTATTTGCCGAACCAAGGCTTTGACCTGTTGAACTTGATCAGTACGATCGGTGCGTTCTTGATGGGCGTTGGGGTTATCTTGTTCCTGGTGAATATTGCAATTACGGCAAGACAACCGAAGGGCGTTCCAGGTGATGTCTGGGAAGATGGACGTACGCTGGAATGGTCGATTGCTTCTCCGCCAGAGGAATATAACTTCAAGCAAATTCCGCTGGTTCGCGGGATTGACGCTTTCTGGAAAGAGAAGATGGCTGGCAACAAAGAAATGACGCCGGCAGAGCCGGTTGGTCCGATTCATATGCCTTCGCCGACGATTCTTCCATTTATTATGTCGGTAGGTTTGTTTATTGCTGGTCTGGGCTTTATGTTCGCGAACGATGATTTTGGTAACGGTGCGATGAACTTCCTGTTCAACAACTACATTGTAGTTGGCCTCGGCTTGGCGATTACGTTCTTGTCGATGCTGCTCCGTTCCTTGTTTGACGATCACGGCTGGCACATCGAACCTGATGAACTGAATGGGAAGGAGGTCAAAGCATGAGTGCACCAAACACATCGCATGTAGCAGGTACGCTGCCGCACGAACCAGAGAAGGCAACGCTGGAGGGCCGTAATAAAATTTTGGGCTTCTGGTTATTCCTTGGGGGCGAGGCCGTCCTGTTTGGTACCTTGTTTGCAACCTTCCTGACCTTGCGGAATCAAATCGCCGATGGCCCGTCCGCAAGTGAGCTGTTTAATTTGGGGATGACGGCCGCTGCAACCTTTATCCTCTTGGTCAGCAGTTTGACGAGTGTGTTCGCCATTCAAGCGATGCACCGCGGAGACAAAGGGAAGCTGGCAGGCTGGTTGGCTGTAACTGTTCTGCTTGGCCTGGCCTTCCTTGTGCTGGAGATATATGAATTTGCTGAGTATGTCCTGCATGAAGACTACGGCATGACCACAAGTGCGTTCAGTTCGGCGTTCTATACGCTGGTAGGCTTCCACGGCGCGCACGTGTTGTTCGGGATTTTGTGGATTTCCTTGCTCATTGGGCAACTCTTCAAAAAAGGTCTGACCGTCGTCACGGCACCGAAGATTTACGTGTCGGCTATTTACTGGCACTTCATCGACGTTGTCTGGGTGTTCATTTTCACGGTTGTCTACCTGCTCGGAAAGGTGGTCTAACGGATGGTCAATCAGGAATCAAACGCTTCACCGACGGTAAAGCACCGTCAGCGGCATGAAGGTCCGGAGAAACACATTGTCGCGTTTATTTTCTCCATCGTTCTGACCTTGATCGCTTTTGCAGCGGTTGCAGCCGGCGGAGTGAATACCGCGTTCACCGTCATTTTGTTGCTGTTGATGGCGGTACTGCAGGTGCTGGTTCAATTGGGTTACTGGATGCACATGAAGGATAAGGGCCATTTGATCCCGATCATCTTCATGGCTGGTGGATTTTTCGTTGCATTTACCGCGATTATTGCCGCTTTATATTGGATGTGGTGGTAAGAGAAGAAGAGGAGGCTCTCTCCAGATGGCGGGCCCCCTCTTTTGCGGGTTCAACTGCATAGTTAAGATAGGTATAGCACAAAAACGGTACCTTCCCGCTTGGGATGCTGTCACCGTTTTTGTCGTATTTACCCCCTTGTTCACAATTTGGACAGAACTAAGCGCGCTGCGGAAGGAGGGTTTGCCGTGCTGGGGTTAGAATATTTTAATTTCACAGCGGTCTGGAGTCCGGTTTTCTTGGCTTTCATGCTGCTGGTGACAGCCGGATATTTTGTGTTGATTGGGCCGGGCGCTGAGAAATGGGCTGAAGGTGATGTCCACGTTCCCGTGGGACGGAAAGTGTTGTTTGTCACCGGGATGCTGTTGCTTTATTTAGCACAAGGCGGTCCGGTGGAACTGCTCGGCCATATGATGTTCAGCTTCCATATGCTCAGCATGGCGATGTCCTATCTGTTGGCGCCGCCGCTGTTAATGCTGGGGCTGCCCCCTTGGGTTTGGCGCCGTGTGACAGCGTTTCTGGCTTCAAGCCCGCTCAGAGCATTGAAGTTTTTGGCTCGCCCGGTGGTGGCAGCTGTCGTGTTTAACGGGTTGTTTTCGTTTTATCATCTGCCGGTCGTGCATGACTATGTGATGCTTCATTTTGGCGTGCATCGACTGTACTATGTCATTTTGTTTATCGCCGCAGTTCTCATGTGGTGGACGCTGGTCAATCCGTTGCCTGAGCGGGCAGGGGTTCAGGGCCTTAAGAAAATGGGCTTTATCTTCCTTAACATGGTGCTGCTCACGCCAGCCTGCGGCTTGATTATTTTTGCGGACGAGCCGCTGTACGCGACTTACAGCGATCCGGCTGTCTGGGCGCGGGCGATGGGATATTGCGTGGCTGGAGACCCGGCGCAGCTGCTTCGTCAGTTCGGCGGACCGCAATTTTTTGGCTACTTGCAGCCGAACATCGATCAGCAGGTTGGGGGAATCCTGATGAAATTCATTCAGGAGTTCATCTTTGCGTCGATGCTGGCGTACGTGTTTTATCATTGGTACAAGCAGGAGAACCGCGAGAATGACCAGGAAGAAGCGGAAGGTGCTGCTTTGTCTAACTCTACGCTGAATCCACCTCCGCCTCAGACCGGATCTTAAGTCAACGGGATGGGAGGCCGGCCGGCGATTTTGGGTTGGAAGGCTATCTCACAAAACGTTTAGGAGGATGCAAATTGGATCTGTTCACGTTATTTCCGACGCTTAGCACATCATTTATCGTCATTAGTGCCGTGCTGGTAGCGATCGGGTGGGGGCTTATCATTAAAGGGAAACGGGAAGCTCACAAGAAGACGATGATTGCGGCGGCTGTGGCTGCGCTTCTGTTCTTCCTGATCTATATGTCGCGAACTGTATTTATCGGCAATACGTCGTGGGGCGGACCGGATAGCCTCAAAGGCTATTATCAGACGTTCCTCACCTTCCATATCGTTCTAGCGACCGTTGCAGCCGTATTTGGCATCACCACATTGGTGCTTGGCTTTAAGGAGAAGTACGCCAAACACCGCAAGTGGGGACGGGTCACCTCGGTCATCTGGTTTTGCACGGCGATTACGGGGGTTGTCGTTTATGTGCTGCTGTATTTGCTGTATCCAGGCGGCCATACGAAGCCGGTATGGGAAGTTATTTTGGGTATGTAAATCATCGTAAGTATACTGGATCTATCTACGGCCAATGGCCGATTCGTAAAGAATCGCGCTGTTGGCTTTTTTTTGTGGATGAAAGAAGCATTGACAGCGAAATAAGCACAGATTATACTGTATATAAAGATATAAACAGTAAGCACAGTGGCCATCACAGCTTGTCGATGATCGAAGGATGAAGATGGGAATGAAAGAGGTTGATGAACGATGGATAGTTGGAAAGGCGCTTGGGTGATTTTCAGAAGAGATTTGCAAAGTGATCGGATGTATCTCATTTGGAATGTCATCTTTATGCTGTACATTGCGCTGATGCTCGGCATCTTTATTGGAACACAAGAGCATGTCCAGTACGTGATGAATCCGATGAGCGACTTCCTCATGTTGATCATGGTTCCTTTCACAGGTTTCTTTTTTACTCGGCGGTCATTTAACTATATTCGGGAAAATTCGTATACCCAAATGCTGAGATATTATCGCGTGTTGCCAATTTCGGTGAAGACGGTGCTGAGAAGCAGGCTGATTCAACTGGGAGCGGCGATGCTGCTCAACGGGATTCTGTTCTACGGCGGCCTTTATCTGGTCACGTATCTGATGGATAGTATGGTGTGGGATTTTGGAGCCTTTCTTGTGTTTTGCTTCACCTGGACGGGATACAGCTTACTGATTAACGGATTGTTTATTTATTGCGAGCTTCTGATGAGCGGCAAAGTATATTTAGGGTTAACCTTCCTGCTCATGCTGTTGCTGGCGGGAGCCGCTTTTGTCATGAATTGGCTTGACGTCAACCTGCTGGCAATCATCTTGGAAAACTCCCGGCGTTACACCATACTCTCACCAATGATGTGGTGCTCCATAGCTGTCGGCGGTCTCGGGTTCACTTACCTGTTATCGCTGACGCGGCGAAGACTAATGAAGCGGGATTTGACTTAAGGATGGCAGAGAAATACGGGAGTAAGGCGGAGGTGAGCAAGAAAGGTGTGGATTCCCATTCAAATCAACGAAAATAGTGCAGCGCCGCTGTATCATCAAATTGAGTCGCAGCTTCGCTCCCTAATCGTCAGCGGCCAGATCGCAGAAGGTACGTTGTTACCTTCGATTCGGGAATTCGCCGGCGCCTTAAACTGCAGCGTCATTACCGTCCGCCGGGTCTATCAAGATTTGGAGGCGGAGGGACTGCTTCGGACGCGGCAGGGAACAGGAACGTTTGTCGCCAAGGTCGGCGCGGACGAACGGGATGAATACCGCACCGCTGTAGTGAAGGAAGCGTTGGAGAAGGCGGTAGATACCGGAAAATCGATGCAATACGGGGCGGAAGAGTTGAAGCAGCTATTTTTGCAGGTTATGCAACAGAAATATAACTCAAATCCAGACAAGGAGGGGACGGATGAATGACACAACCGATGGCGATTGAGCTGATTGGAGCGCTGAAACGGGGACGCCGTAAAACGATCGGGCCGTTACATTTGCAAGTGCCGAAGGGGTATATCGTGGCTCTCGTAGGGCCTAACGGCTCTGGCAAAAGCACGATGATGCAATTAATTCAGCAAATGCTGCAGCCAGATGCGGGGGAAATTCGTTGGTTCGGCCAGTCGTGCTCCGGTGAGTTGCCCCTTGAGCTGCGCCAACAAATCGGATATGTCTCGGAAGCGCCCGAACCGGAAGAAAATTATATGACCGCCGAGCGCGCAGCGGAGTTCCGATCACAATGGTATCCAACTTGGGATCAGCAGCTCTTTGAGGATCTCATGAACCGGTTTGACGTCCCGAGAAATGAACGGTTAAACCGGATGTCCAAGGGGGAGCGGCGGAAATACGAGATCGCGGCAGCGTTGGCTGCCCGGCCGAAGCTGCTATTGCTCGACGAGCCCTCCTCAGGGCTGGATCCCTTCGCATGGAAGGGCATGATCGACGAGCTCCGGGACTTTATGGAGGGCGAGGACATGACGATCTTGATCGCGACCCATATCGTGGAGGAAGTGAAGCGGCTGGCTGACTACATTGCTTTGATTCACCAGGGGAAGATACTCGGAATGGCCGAGAAGGATCAGTTATTTAGCAGCTGGAAGGAGATTTGGATCCGCAGCAGCGATTGCTCGCCGGGCGATCTGCCCGAGGGAACGATTCTTCGCGTAGATGGACCGCAGGTGACGAAGCTGATCGTTCAAGAGCAGTACGAAGGAGAACTGCAGCAGAGTCTAGCCGCCAAAGGCCTGCAGGTGATGCAAACCCGCAGCCTCGAGTTAGATGAGATTTTGCAGTTGTGGATTCAAGGGCATTCACCGGCGAAGCTGGTAACCCCATCCACGGCGACATTGGTTTAATCGCATCAATTATTTTGTAGCGAAGAAGGAGAGGGAATATGGCGAAACCATTGGTACTGGACAATGTCATGAAGCAGTTTGGCGAGAAAACGGCGGTCAACAACATTTCGCTTCAGGTAGAGGAAGGCGAGATTTACGGTTTGCTGGGCGCCAACGGTGCTGGGAAGACGACAACGATGCGGATGGTGCTGGGGTTGATCTATCCGGACGGCGGACAAATTCTGTACAACGGCAAGCCTTACAGCCGGGAGCTGCAATCGCAAATGGGGTATTTGCCGGAGGAACGCGGGTTGTATCCAAAGGTGAAGGTCAGCGACCAAATCATCTACCTGGCCCGCTTGCGCGGCATGTCTGCAGCAGAGGCTGACAAGAGCCTGAAATACTGGCTCGAGCGATTTGAAGTGCCGGAATACTACGATAAGAAAATTGAGGAGCTGTCCAAAGGCAATCAGCAAAAAATGGGCTTTATCGCCGCGGTTGTTCATAAACCTAAAATTGTTATTATGGACGAAGCGTTTAGCGGCTTGGACCCGGTTAACGTCGAGCTGCTGAAGGCGACGGTGAAGGAGCTGCGCGATCAAGGCACCAGCATTCTGTTCTCCACTCACCGGATGGAGCATGTGGAGGAGCTGTGCCGGAACATCACGATTTTGCACCGTTCAAATACCGTGCTGCAGGGCAATCTGCAAGAGATCAAAAAACGTTATCCTCGCGAAGAAGTGCTCCTGCATACAGCCGGAGAAGTAACAGGGCTCGAGCGGATCGCAGGCGTGGAGAAGGTGGAGCGGAAAGAACGCGGCTATCTGGTACGGATCTCGCAGGTATCGGCAGCACAAGAGATTTTGCGTAGAGCGATGGAGGTCAGCGAAGTAGAGCATTTTGAAATTAAGGAGCCTACGCTGAATCAGATCTTTATTAAAGAGGTAGGTGAATCCAATGAATAAAATGGGGACGGTCGTTGGCTTTACGTTCATGAATAAAGTGCGTACAAAATCTTTTATCATTACGACGCTGGTCTTGGCGCTGCTGGTGACGATCGGGCTGCATGTGCCTTATTTTATCGATAAATTTACCGGCGGGGATGATCAACCAACGAAGATTGGTCTTGTGTACGAAGGGCAACCGGAGTTGGCGAAGTCGCTGGAAGCCTATACAGAGAAGCAGCCGGCAGCAGGCTACACGTTGGTTCCTTACGAGCAAGCGGACAAAGCCAAGCTGCAAGCGGCAATTGAAGCCGGGGAGATCGATGGGTATCTGCAGTTTGCTGAAGGAGACGGCGGTGTCTTCCCAGCAGTAACCTACACCTCGAAGAAAGACAGCTTGGGAATGGGGCTGCAAAATGCGCTGCAAGCGGCACTCCAGAACGTCAAGGCGGAGTATATCACGAAAGGCATGCTGACAGAAGAGCAAATCGCTGCGTTAAGCACGCCGATCCAAATCAATGCGGTGAAGGCTTCACCGGATTCTGGTGCGGGCGAAGGCGGCAATCCGACGGAAGCGATGGGGGCAATTAATTACGTTATCGTATATGTACTCATCATCCTGTTCTTCATGACCATAATGATGACGGGGAATATGATCTCGGCGGAAGTCACTGCAGAGAAAAGCTCGCGCATTATGGAGATTCTTATCACCAGCGTATCGCCGCTCGCGCAAATGTTCGGGAAGATTATTGGGATGTTTTTTATCGGGCTGCTGCAAATTGCTGTTTTTGCCGCAGTGATTGCGATTAATATCTCGCTGCCGTACAACCAGCCGGTGTTGGCGGATTTCAATCTGCATCTGTCTGATATCCGCGTGGAAGTATTAGTGCTTGGCCTAGTATTCTATATTTTGGGTTACTTCTTGTATGCTACACTGTTTGCCGCGGTCGGCTCGCTGGTCAGCCGGACCGAAGAGCTGGGGCAAGCGGTGATGCCGATTACGATGCTGTCGCTGGCGGCATTCTATATCGGGATCTTCAGCTTGGGCACGCCTAACTCGCTGCTTATGAAGGTCAGCTCCTTCATCCCGTTCGTTTCGCCGGTGTCGATGATCGTACGGATTGGCCTCGGGGAGCCGCCAATTTGGGAAATTGCGGCTTCGCTGATCGTCCTGGCTATTGCGATCTTCGTGTTCGGCTGGCTGTCGGCGAAGATTTACCGCACCGGTGTCCTGCTGTACGGTAAGCGTCCAACCTTCAAAGAGCTGCGCAAAGCAATGAAAGCCTATAAGATCTAGTTCATAAATGCAATAAGCCTTGGTAGACTTACGTTCGTCTATCAAGGCTTTTCTTTTAAGCAAAGTTATGTGGTGCAAGGCACATCAGATGCTGAACCGTCATTATTTGGGGAAAATCGCTTTACAGGTTGGTGAAGACTTCACAGCCTGATTGTCAGTGTTAGATAGAAAACCAATGCATAGAACTAACGGGATACCTGAGCAGAGGCTTTCTGCGATCAGCGGAGCGCCTCTTTTTTTTCTTGGTCACGTCAAGTTCACACGGCAGACACATCACTGCTTTATACTTGGTTTTGCAAGGAGAAATGGAGGTGCCGACCGAGTTCATACGAGTTCATAGAAGGGGGATGAATATGCTAGAATAGGAGCAAGGTGATGTCGGGATGAAACGAAGTATATTGCTGGTGGAAGACGACGCACTGATGCGTGAGTTTATCACCGATTATTTTAAAAGAGAACAATGGGAAGTCCACGAAGCCGAGAACGGCCGCATCGCGCTGGACATTTTCGAGCAGACCTCTGTTGATCTGGTCGTGCTGGACATCATGATGCCTGAAATGGACGGTTGGTCCGTCTGCCGGCGAATTCGCGGCAAATCGGATGTGCCGATCATCATTATGACGGCTCGAACCGAGGACGACGATCAGCTGCTCGGATTCGAGCTGGGCGCCGACGAATATGTGACAAAGCCGCTGAGCCCCCGGGTGCTCGTCGCCCGCGCCACGGCTTTGATGAAACGAAAGGAAGGCACGGTTGGCCGGGCCAGCGAGGTGCAAGTGTTCGGCGACTTGTCGATCAATCGCGAAGCGCATGTCGTGGCCGTCAAAGGGACCGCGGTGAATTTAACGCCCAAGGAGTATGAGCTGCTGATCTTTCTGGTCAAGCATGCTGGCAAGGTGTTAACCCGGGAGGCCATTTTGGATGCGGTCTGGGGATACGATTATTTGGGCGACTCACGTACCGTGGATACCCATATCAAAAAATTAAGAGCCAAGCTGGGAGACGAAGGTCGGTACATCGTTACCGTGATCCGGTCAGGCTATAAATTCGATGTGAACATATGAGAAGGCATAGCGTTGTTTTTAAGTTGTTCATTGTCACTTCGGTGCTGGTGTTATTGGCCTTCTCGGTCGTCATGGTGGCTGAAGGCATGTTCTTCGAGCGCTTCTATCGGGAGACCAAAATCAACCGGTTGGTCGAGAGCATGCGGAGCTTTGCCAAGCAGTTCAGCGAGCATCCCAACGATGACCAGCAAGTCTCCCGGCTGTTAGGCGAATACATGAACCGGCATGACGCCAGTATCGCTATATTAAGTCGAGAATTTGTGAAGCTTCACTATGAACCTTATTATATCGATTTGCAGACGTTAAGCGGGAAGAAGATCAAGGTCGTCATTCCGACGGAAGGGACAACCTGGGAAGAGATTCCGAAATTTGCGGTTGGCGATCAGCTGACGGTCGACGGGATGTTTATGGATCAGCTGGATACGATTATGAATCCCGTGGAGATTCATTTGTCGGCAGAAGCGAGTCGTGAGCCTGATCTCGGGCTGGTGCGGGTGGAAGGCAAGGTAGAGGATCTGTTGCTGCCGGAGCCCCATTCTCGCTCATATAATCCGTTTTATCAGGATTCGTTGATCGATGATGCGGTTCAAGCTTGGAGAGAGCAAATTTACAGAAATAATTGCTCCGAAACGGAGCTGCTTCAAGAGGGACTCGTTCGATTCGAATGGCGGGATCCGTGGAGCGGTGTCGAGTACGCTGTACTGCTTCAGCCGCTCGCCAACGAAGAGCAGAGGGGTCCGCATTACATGATCGCATTAAGCTCATTGCAGCCGGTTGGAGAAGCCGTGGACATTCTTCAAAATTATGTGATTGTGCTGGCTCCGCTGATCCTTGTGCTGGTCGTTCTGCTGTCCCTGATCTTTTCGCGGCTGGTGTCCCGTCCGTTGCTTGCCTTGAATCGTACGGCTGCCCGCCTGGCGGAGTTGGATTTCTCTGTAGTGCCGGAAGCTCGGTCCAAGGACGAGTTCGGCGAGCTGTCCCGCAATCTGGCCCGGCTGTCGCGCAATTTGGACGAAGCGTTGAAGGAGCTGACCCTGGCTAATCGTCAATTGCAGCAGGATGTAGAGGAGAAGCGGAAAGCAGAGGAGCTGCGCAAAGAGCTCGTCGCCAACATATCTCACGAGCTGAAAACACCTCTAGGCATCGTTAAGGGGTTTGCGGAAGGGCTGCAGGACGGAGTGGCAGACGACAAAAAAGAGCGTTATCTGGCATTGATCGTCAGCGAAACCGATCGAATGAACGCCTTGATTATGGATATGCTGGAACTGTCCAAATTTGAGGTGAAGAAGATCCAACTGCAACCGCGCAGCTTCTCCTTGTCCCGCCTCGTCAAGCGGGTAACCGAGTCCTTTGATCAGCAGCTGGAAGCCAAGGGGCTTCAAATCAAGTTGACACTTAGTTATGAGAAAAGCGGACTGCATTCATCCCATGTGGAGGAGATGACGGTTTGGGCCGATCCGAGACGGATTGAGCAGGTAGTCCTGAACTTACTAAGCAACGCCGTTCGCCACGCCCGGGAGGAAAGCATCATCTGCATTGAACTGCATCGGGAAGTGAATGGAAAGATCACGACGACGATCGAAAATGTAGGCCCCACGATTCCTGAGGCGGATCTGGCCCGGATTTGGGACCAATTTTACCGGGCAGAACGTTCGAGGGACCGCAAATCCGGCGGGACCGGGCTGGGGCTGGCGATCGTGAAGCATATTTTGGAGCTGCATGGCAGTGAATACGGAGCTCGGAATACGGAGCAAGGTGTAGCGTTCTATTTTACCTTAGCAAATCAAGATCACATAAACGGAGGAGAAACTCATGATGAAAAATAAAACACTGGTACTTTTGATGGCAGCTCTGACGGCGGTATTGATGCTGAGCGCATGCGGGAATAAATCATTAAGTGGAGCGCCGCAAGAGCCAAATACGACGACGAATACACCAGCAAATACGTCCGGGGTCAACGACCCGACATCGGCAAATTCGGGATCGGCTAATAACTCGGCAGACTCGGATCAAGAGACCGCAACAAACGACAATTCTGCCAATACGTCTGATGATAACGCCAGCACGGAGAATGCTGCCAACGGCGACATTCTGATCGTCATCGATCAAACCCCGAAACCGCTGGCTGAAGGGGGAAGCTTTGACTTCACGGTCAAAAAAGCACCGGAAGGCTACATGCTGAAGGAGATCCATTGGACATCCGAGAAAAACAACATCGTAAATACGTTGGAGGAAGCCATTAAGCATGGTCAAGAAGGCGGAAACGGATTCTATATCAGCGGTAACGGACAGTTTATGGGCTTCATTTATCCTGACGAAATGAAAGACGAAACTGGCAAGGTCACCTTTGTTTTCGCGAATGATCAAGGTAAGGAAGTGACCTGGGAGAAAGAAATTACGTTAAAATAAAAAGAAGACCCAAGCCATCATTGGAATGAATGGAGGCTTGGGTCTTCTTTTTGGAAAAGCACAACGGTGTACCGTTCGGCTTAAGCCTTGACAGCTCCTTGCGTAATCCCGCTAATGATCCATTTCTGAAGGAACAGATAAACGATAACCATCGGCAACAGCGCCAGTAAATAGGAGGCGAAGGCCAGATTATAGTCCGTGCTGAATTGGCCTTGGAACACGTATTGCACGAGCGGCAGTGTATATTGAGTTGGATCAGCCAGCAAAATGAGCGGCAACAGGAAGTCGTTCCACGTTGACAGGCAGGACAGAATCGCAACCGTAGCACTGATTGGCGCCAGCAGCGGGAAGATGATCCGCCAGAAGGTCCCCCAGGTAGACGTCCCGTCGACTGTCGCTGCTTCCTCCAGCTCAATAGGTATGGAGCGGATGTAACCGACATACACGAAGACGTTAAACGGCAGACCATAAACGATGTACAGGATGATCAGACCGGGAATGTTATTCATGCTTAAGTCAGTTGTTACTTTAACGACAGGCAGCATAATAATTTGAAACGGAATGAACATCGCACTGATAAAGTAAAGGTACAGCCCTTTGAAGAACCTGCGGTTCATGTTCCGGGCGATCGCATAAGAAACCAGCGAGTTGGTCAATAGAATAAAAACAACCGATACGGCAGTAATGACAAAGCTATTGCCGAGGGCTTGAAAGAAATTGGTGGCTTCGATAGCCCGTTTAAAATTGCTGAAATGGAGGCCTGTCGGCAACGAGAATATTGAGCCAGCCATTTCCTCCGGATTTTTCAAAGCGATGCTCACGGTCATATATAGCGGGAACAAAATGAAAAGGGAGCCAAGCGCAATGAGTATCGTTGCGAGCCAATTGGTTTTCTTAGTCATAGTTGATCCAACTCCCGTCTTTGTAGAACTTTAATTTGGAACAGAGAAATGGCGACGATCACGATAAAGTAGATGACCGCATTTGCTGATTGATAAGCGAATTCACCGCCAGTAAAGCCACCTTGGTAAATCAATAACGCGATTGATCGGGTGGCTGTACCCGGTCCGCCTCCGGTTAATGCAACGATTTGGTCAAAGACCATTAACCCGCCCTTCATAGCCAGGACCATGTTGATGGTGAAGAACGAGGCCAGCATTGGAAAAGTGATTTTCCAGAACTCTTTCCATTTGGAGGCACCATCGAGACTCGAAGCTTCGTACAGGTCGGCAGGAATTGTCTGCAAGCCGGCCAAGTAAAGAATCGTATTATAGGCTATGGCCTGCCAAACTCCGACGATGACGACACCAACCCAGGCCCAGTCAGGTTTTCCAAGAAGGTTAATCGAGAGAAAATCGCTACCTAACTTCTCGCCCAAGATCGGGAAGGCGTTGGAGAACAGGTAGTTAAAGATATAACCGATGATCAACACACCAAGGACGTTTGGCAGAAAATAAAAGGCGCGAAAAAAGTTTTTAGCCTTAATTTTCGCATTTAACCCCAGTGCAATCAACAAGCTGAGTACGTTAATCAGGATCGTGGCTGTAATCGCATATTTGAACGTAAAGATATATGAATCCAGGACATTCGAATCCTTAAATACATTAATAAAATTCTTCAGACCGATGAAATCATAACTTTTGCTGAAGCCGTCCCAGTTTGTGAAAGCATAGAAAATGCCTTGAAGCGCTGGATAGGTGTGAAAAGCAAAAAATAACACGAGAGCGGGTAAAGTCATCCAATAAAAGGCCGTACGGCGTTTCGTCATGTTTATTCCTCCTCGTATAGTATCTTTAAAAAGCTCTTTTAGGTTCATTTCCATCCCCCCGGGGG
>NZ_JAWDJI010000154.1:0-1070 GCF_032465655.1 Paenibacillus sp. 3LSP
TCCAGGAGATCACCAAGCAGAAGCAAGGGATCCCGAATATCGGCAAGCTCCGGATTCTCGACTCCACCGTGCTTACCTTGCCCACCCTAGCTGGACGCTGGGCGTACTGGAGCAAAGAGCAAAATGCGGTCAAGATCCATACCCAGCTCGTGGTGGCCGATCGCGAAACGGTGTTTCCCGGCAAGATCATCAACAGCACAGCGGCGGTGAGTGATCAGGAAGTCGCTCTTGATCTGGTGGTGGCGGACGATGCGATTCATGTGATGGATCGCGGGTATATCCAGTACGAGCTATATGAATCGCTGATTCACCAACAGATGAGGTTCGTGGCCAGATTGCAGACCAAGAACAAGGTAACCATCCTCCATCAGCGAGCGGTTCCTGAGGGTTCTCCCATCACGTTAGATGCGGACGTCGAGATCCAGTGGAACGATAAGCAGAAGCAGACGCATCACCTCCAAGCCCGACTGATCGAGTTTACGGATGAGCAGAAACGGACCTACCGCTTGCTGACCAATGTGCAGGATCGCTCTGCCCAAGAGATTAGCGAGATCTACCGCTATCGATGGTTGATCGAGTTGTTCTTCAAATGGATCAAGCAACATCTGAGGCTGGTGAAGATCTACAGCGCAAACCAGACCGCCATCTGGAACCAAATCTATCTGGCGCTGATCGCGTACAGCTTGGTGCTGTTGATCAAGTTAGAGATGCAAACGGATCTAAGCTTATGGCAGATCTTGAAACGCATGCGCTTATATGCTGAGCGATCGTGGGAAGAGTTTCAACAAGCTGTGTTACGACCGCCGTCTAAGCCATCCAAAGGCCGGCGTAAGAAAGGGCGGCCAGGAAGGCCGAGAAAACATCCATTGAAGCTCAAGAGCGTCAAGATGGTACTAGAGTAACCGAATGATTCATCTACTAATTTTTGGTAACATGACTACACTTCACGTCCTGTTACCCTTTTAGCACATTGGCGGAAAATAGAAATGGTAAATTTTAATCCAATAAGTTGATACAACCAAGATTAACAATTAATTGAATACCATGTCACTTTAGATGCAAGGCTAGTG
>NZ_JAWDJI010000155.1:0-19980 GCF_032465655.1 Paenibacillus sp. 3LSP
GCCTTGGCGCTACCGCAACAAGGCGCAGGTGCCCGTCGGCGTCGTCGACGGCGCACTGGTCGGCGGCTTCTACGCCCGCGGCAGCCATCGCATCATCGACATGGAGACGTGCCTGATTCAGCACGAGAGCAACGATGATGTGATCCGCCGCGTCAAAGCCATCGGCCGCCGTCTGGGCATCACCGCCTACGACGAAGAGACAGGCCAGGGCCTGCTTCGCCACGTCGTCGTGAAGGTGGGCTTCCGCACCGGCGAAATGATGCTGGTGCTGGTCACCAACGGCGATCAGATCCCCCGTGAAGAGGAGTGGATCGCGGCGATCCGCGAAGAGCTCCCGTCCGTGGTGAGCATCTGCCAGAACGTCAATACACGGCAGACGAACGTTATCTTTGGCGACGTCACCCGCGTCCTGTGGGGGCGCGAAGTGATCTATGACTATATCGGGGACGTGAAGTTTGCGATCTCGGCGCGTTCTTTTTACCAAGTGAACCCGGTCCAGACAGAAGTCCTCTACGGCAAAACGGTCGAATACGCCGGTCTCACCGGCCAAGAAACGGTCATCGACGCTTATTGCGGCATCGGCACGATCTCGTTGTTCCTGGCGCAACACGCGAAGCGAGTATATGGCGTGGAGATTGTCAAAGAGGCGATCGAAGACGCTCGCGTCAACGCCAAGCTGAACGGGATGAACCATGTCACCTTTGAGGTCGGTGCCTCCGAAGACGTTATCCCCGCCTGGAAAGAGCAGGGCATCGAAGCCGACGTCATCGTCGTCGACCCGCCCCGCAAAGGCTGCGACCCGCGCCTGCTGGAGACGATCCTTGAGATGAAGCCCGAGCGCGTAGTTTACGTATCGTGCAATCCAGCGACGCTAGCTCGCGACCTGCGCATCCTGGAGGACGGCGGGTATCGGACCGTTGAGGTCACGCCGGTGGATATGTTCCCGCATTCGGTGCATGTGGAGTGCGTGGTAGGGATATATCGGAAGGATTTAACCGCAAGCCATGTACGATAACCAATAGAAAGGACGAATGATTTATATGCAAGCTTTACTCGAGTCCATTCGCTATAATGAGGGGAAGTTTCCTCGGAAAGAGCTGCAGCAACTGATTGATAATAAAGAGGAAGCGATCCCGCATCTTCTTGCCATTGTCGAGGAGGTTATTAACCATCCCGACGCCTATCTCGACGAACCATCGCGTATTGATCTCATATATTCCCTCTACTTGTTAGCTCAATTTCGCGAAACACGGTTATATCCGTTGTTCATCCAGTTTTTGAATTTGCCGGAAGCGGATATGGATGCTTTTTTGGGCGATGTGGTTACTGAAGGTGTGGGTCGGATACTTGCTTCCGTATATTCGGATGATATCACCCCTGTCCAAAAAATAATCGAGAACGAGGAACTCGACGAATTTATTCGTGGACAAGGCTTGCATGCACTGTCCATTCTTGTATTGCACGGGCGTTTGGAACGGGAGTGGGTTATTGATTATTTCAGGGGACTGCTTGAAGAGAAATGTTCAGAGGAATATCCGACGTTTAACGCTCAAATTATTAGCAGTTTAGCAGATTTATATGGGCAGGAAGCTTATGACGTGATGAAACGTGCCTACGAAAAGCAGCTTGTAGATACGATGATGATCGAGCTGGATGACGTTGAACGAATACTAAAAATGCCTATGGATGTCGTACTTGAGAATCATAGGAAAGATCATCATTTTCAGTTTATTGAGGATACCATTAAGGAATTGGAATGGTGGGCTTGTTTCGAGCAAGAAAGGAAAAAGCCACCGTTATTATCTAAAGTCTGGACAAATAAGGATAACATTTACCCGAAACCAACGAATCCAGCAATCAAGGTTGAAAAAATCGGTCGCAATGACCCTTGCACTTGCGGTAGCGGCAAGAAATATAAGAAATGCTGCGGAAAGTGATGTTGCTCAAAACTAAAAGTGCGTGGTAAGGATATATCGGGAGGATTGAAATATCATGGACAAGGTTAAATTGGACAGCCAAACTCAACAAGAATTAGATGATCTCATGCAAAAAGGCTACAAACTGTCGATGTCTGGTGATGCTGAAGGCGCTGCTTCTGTGTGGATTGAGCTTTGGAAGAAAGCCTTAGATACCATGGAAACGTATAATTTGGAATCTGTCGAAGAATTGGACAAGTCTTTCCACGGTATGCAGTGTTTTTTCAATTGGGCTTCTGATTTCGATCTGGAATTGGAGAACGTGGGGAGAAAGAATAGCGATTTCCTTCAGCACAGAATTGATTTTTGCAGAGAATATGTGGCAAGATCTGAGGATGCGTGTGAAGGTAATATTCTAAATATGAAGAGGGCGATTGCTGAGTCATACTTCGAGCTAGGACAAGCAGATGAAGGAGAAAATCTTTTCAAAGAGTACCTTCAACAATATCCGACTTGGGGTTGGGGATGGATTGGATGGTCTGATCAATATTGGCTTTTTGCAAAAGAGGACAACAAAAATAGTGAAAAAGCTATTGAAATCTTAAAACAAGCTTTAGAAGTAGACGGGCTCGAAGATCGGTTTGATGTATTGGATAGGTTATCCGATATTTATACGGAATTAGGAATGTTAGAGGAAGCAGGGGTTGTTGGCCAACAAATCATAGATGGCATGCGGGAAAAGAATGCTCAAAGATCGAAAGTATCTTTACCGCCGATTCAAAAGGCTGTTCCCGTCAATCGTACAAAGATTGGGCGTAACGAGCCATGTCCTTGCGGACGCGGTCTGAAGTATAAGAAATGCTGCGGAAAATAACAGGATAGTGAATTGAAGTGAAAGCAACAGACTATAAATTGATTGTCGCTCCCAACTATTCGCCTATTGAATCGTTTGAGAATGAAGAGCTTTATCGTCATGGGATTTTTGAATGGAACATTTCGAGGATCATCAAGTATATTGCGAAAAACGAATGCAATATTCTCCATTCTGTAATTGCTGTTGAAAAAGAGTTTCCATCAGGTTCATTAAACCCAAGTCATGTGGATAGCGTTGATCTATCCATTCCAATAATCCAAGCGGAGATCATTCCGGGTACGTTTATCGTGATTGATGGCCATCATCGCATTGCCAAGGCGAGGAAAAATCGTGTGCCGCAACTTAAAAGCTATAAGTTGACTGTTGCCCAGCACATTTTGTTCTTTACATCGATGAAAAGTTATATCGCATTCGTAGAATACTGGAACTCTAAAGCTCATGATATGAGGTAAAAAGATGATCACGATACAATGCACAAAAAAACTGGCTGCCGAATTTGATGTTTCCTTATTTAAAGAAAAGCCGGAGCATGCTAATCCTCTGTATTGTTGGCATGCTCATTTATTTGCATTTCATCGTCGCAAGTGTGTATTGGTTATGAATAACGAAACCAGATACAATTTTGTGATGTTTGGCTTGGTGAAGGTTGATTTTAAACAATTCCCTAATCTGTTCGTAAAGCACATTTCCCGCAATTTACTTGCGGATGGAATGGAGCAAGCATTGGTAGATAAATATACTCAGAATTGTAGAGATGTCAGTTTTGCCTCGACAAGTGATAGAAGTATTATTGGTCAAATCAATGAAATGATTATGGTTGCTAAATATGAGATGGAAGGCAACCTGGACGAATTCGGTGATCCTAGAAATGATCAAGTCAATCGAATGTTAAACAGGTATGCCTTTCTCAAGCTGCCCCAATTATATTCCGGCGAAACCATGCACGATGTTTTACAAAATTTATAGATGTCTATAGTAATCCACTCTTTATTACCTCCACTTTCGGGAGGTTTTTTCATGCGAACATATACTCGCTGACAGGAAGTTGACGGTGACATGATGTATAATAGTGAAAACGATCTGTCGAATAAAGGATTTTCCAGTAGGATTGTGGAATAAATCTAATGGACTATTACAACGATAGGAGTTACATACATATGGCAAAAGAGAATCTTGTTACAAGTTTAGAAGACAAACTATGGGCAGCAGCCGACAAGTTAAGAGGCAGTATCGCTTCTTCCAAATATAAAGATGTCGTACTTGGCATCATCTTTCTTAAATACATCTCTGATCGCTTTGACCAACGGTACAACGAGCTTGTGGCAGAAGGCGACGGATTTGAAGATGACCGCGATGAATATGAGCGTTTCAATGTATTTTATGTGCCGGAAAAAGCTCGTTGGAAGCATATCATTGAAAACGCAACGAAGCCGAATATCGGTCAAATCATTGATGAAGCGTTTATCGCGATTGAAAAAGAAAACAAAAAGCTTGCCGGAGTTCTGCCCAAGATTTATTCTGGCGCAGATGTTGACCAACGCAGAGTTGGCGAAGTGGTAATGGTGTTTGAGAATGCCAATACCTTACTTATTGAAGAAGACGCGCTCGGTCGTGTCTATGAATACTTCCTTGGCAAATTCGCATTCATGCTCGGGCAAGGCGGCGGCGAATTCTATACTCCTAGCAGCGTAGTAAAACTGCTTGTCGAAATGATCGAACCATACGAAGGAACCATCTATGACCCATGTTGCGGTTCCGGCGGCATGTTTGTTCAGGCACAGAAGTTCGTGAAAGCGCATGGCGGCAATGCCTACAAGTTATCCGTCTATGGTCAAGAACTCAATGCGGAGACTCGCAGACTTGCAACAATGAACCTTGCCATTCGTGGGATCGAAGCAAATCTTGGCAAAATTCATGCGGATACATTTCACGACGATCAATTCAAAGATGAAAAATTTGATTATATTCTAGCCAATCCCCCTTTCAACATCAGCGATTGGGGACAAGAGAGTCTCTTGAACGATCCGCGCTGGAAATGGGGCATTCCGGCGAAAGGCAATGCCAACTATGCTTGGCTCTCTCATATTCTTACGATATTGAAACCGTCCAAAGGTGTCGCTGGTGTTGTGTTGGCGAACGGTTCTTTGTCGTCCCAAACTTCAGGCGAAGGTAATATTCGGGCGAAGTTCATTGAAGAAGATTTGGTCGATTGTATCGTCGCATTGCCGGATAAACTCTTCTTTACCACAGGCATTCCCGTTTGCTTATGGTTCCTGCGCAGAGGCAAGAAACGCAAAGGCGAGGTATTGTTTATCGATGCGCGTGATAAGGGAACGATGATTAGCCGTAAACTGCGTGAACTGGAAGATGCGGACATTACACTGATTGCGGATACTTACCATAAGTGGCTGAATAATGACGGCTATCAAGATGAAGTCGGTTTCTGCAAGTCGGCTACTCTGGAGGATATCCAGAAGCATGACAACGTGCTTACTCCCGGTCGTTATGTTGGAGTGAAAGAAATTATGGATGACGAGCCGTTTGAGGAAAAGATGGAGAAGCTGGTTTCCGAGCTTGCAGATTTGATGTCGGAGTCTTCTGTGCTGGATGAGAAGATTAAGAAGAGTCTGGGGGCTATTGGGTATGAGTTTTGAGAATATTTCGCTCGGAAAGACTTCAATAGAAATAATCGACGGAGACAGAGGCAAAAATTATCCGAAGCAAAATGAGTTCACTGAAAAAGGATATTGCCTTTTTCTAAGTGCAAAAAATGTGACAACTGAAGGGTTTGAATTTAGTGAAAAAAATTTTATTTCTGCAGAAAAAGATTCTTTGCTCAGAAAGGGTAAACTTCAACGTAACGATATCGTGTTAACAACAAGAGGAACTGTTGGTAATGTTGCTTATTATCATAATCGGGTATATTACAACAACATTAGAATAAATTCCGGTATGGTTATATTACGTGTAAATAAGAATGAGTTTTTTCCAGATTTTGTTTATTGGTTATTTCGTTCATCATTAATTCAAAATCAAATTAAGTCGATAAAAACAGGTAGTGCTCAACCACAACTACCTATAATGATAATGAAGAACTTAACTTTAATAAAGCCAGAATTAGATTCTCAACAAAAAATAGCATCCATTCTCTCCACTCTCGACGACAAAATCGAACTCAACAACCGCATGAACAAAGTGCTGGAACAAATGGCTCAGGCGATCTTCAAGCAATGGTTTGTTGATTTCGAGTTCCCGAATGAGAACGGTGAACCTTATAAGTCTAGCGGTGGTGAAATGGAATGGTGTGAGGAACTCGGGAAAGAGATTCCGAAGGGATGGAGAATTGGATGCCTTGCTGATATTGCGGAAATATTAATGGGGCAATCACCAAAGTCCGAGTTTTATAATACAACGGGTGAAGGATTGCCTTTCCATCAGGGGGTTGCAAATTACGGTTATCGATATCCAGTTCATAATGTTTTTTGTAGTCACCTTCTACGTGTGGCTAGAAAAGGAAGTATATTAATGAGTGTTCGGGCTCCAGTTGGTAGGCTAAATATTGCTGATCGTGATATTGTAATTGGTCGAGGATTATGCGCTATAACGCCTAAACATAACTACTATTCTTATTTATTCGCATTGTTACAAACAGTATTTGCCGTTGAAGATCGATACGGATCGGGAACAATTTTTAATTCCATCTCAAAAAAGGAACTTGAAAACATAAAAATAATTATCCCTACTATGGAATTAATGAGATTGTTTGATGAAGTAGCTTCATCTTATGACAGTAAAATATCAAATAACTGCAATCAAATATCTTTATTATCTCAAACTAGAGACACCCTTCTCCCCAAACTGATGTCCGGAGAAATCGACGTATCCGAAATTGAACTATAGATTGGCGGTGATTCCATGTTTACCGAAGATAGCCTCGAATCGGTTGTGCTCGAACTGTTGCAGGATGAGCTTGGTTACAATATACAAAACGGCTATGACTTCGTGCGCGACTATCATTCCGTTGTACTTGAAGATGATTTGCGTGAAGCACTTTTTACGCTTAATCCTGAACTTCCTGAAGAAATCATTGAAGCCGCGCTGCGCAAGATTGTCTACATTGACGATGCAAGCTTAATATCTGCGAATCAGCAATTTCTTAGATATCTCATTGAAGGTGTAAGTATTGAAGTTTACGGCGAAGACATCCCCTCCCGCATCGTCAAGGTCATCGACTTTGATCATCCGCACAACAACACATTCAAGGCGATTAATCAGTTCACGGTCATTCACAAAGCTGAAAAGCGACCGGATGTGGTTGTGTTTGTCAATGGCTTGCCTCTCGTTGTGATTGAACTGAAATCAGCGGTTCGAGAAGACGCGACCATTCATGATGGCTATCTTCAGATTAAAACATATCAGGATATCATCAAGCCATTGTTTCATTACAACGCCTTCAGCATTATCAGCGATGGCGTGAATGCCCGATTCGGCTCCATTACCGCTGACTACGACCGTTACATGCAGTGGAAGCAAGTGGATCGCAACTCCCCTATTATCGATGAACCGCATATTGCCCAAATCGGTACACTGATGAAAGGAATGCTGAACAAGGAGCGTCTGCTGGACATTGTTCGCAACTTTACGTTCTTTTCCGGTGGCAAAGCCAAAATCATAGCCGGTTATCATCAATATTTCGGCATGAACAAAGCCATTGACAGTGTTATTCGTGCAATAGATGGCGATAAGCGCGGCGGTGTCGTTTGGCATACGCAAGGATCAGGGAAATCTTTTTCGATGGTTTTTCTGTCTGCCGGACTTATTCAGCGATTGAATAATCCTACGATTGTTGTGGTTACGGATCGAAACGACCTCGATGAACAAATTCATGGCACATTCAGCAGCGCGGCGGATTTCCTGCGGCAAGCGCCAGTTCGTGCGGAATCGCGGGAGAATCTTATTGAGCTGTTGGAGAATCGTTCGGTTGGCGGCATCTTTTTTACAACCATTCAAAAGTTCACCGAGGAAACCGGTCTGCTCTCGAATCGTCATGATATTATCGTGATCGCGGACGAAGCGCATCGCTCCCAGTATGGTATCGATCCTGATATCAAGATTGACAAGAAGACACTCGAAGCAGAGCTTGTATATGGTTATGCGAAATATTTGCGAGATGCGCTGCCGAATGCCACTTTCATCGGTTTTACTGGTACTCCCATCGATTCCAACGACAAATCAACCATCGGCGTATTTGGCGAACTGATTGATGTGTACGATATGACACAAGCGAAGCTGGACGGAGCAACCGTCGATTTGCATTATGAGAACCGGCTGGCTAAGGTGCATCTGGATGAAACCATCCTCGATCAGATTGACCAAGAGGTTGCCAATATTCAAACGCAAGGTTTGACTCCTGAAAAAATTGAGAAGCTGAAAAAAGATCTTGTCACGATGGAAGCCGTCATCGGGGATGAAGACCGGCTCAATCTGGTCGTAGACGATATACTCGCCCACTACGAGATTCGAAAAAACATGCTCAAGGGTAAAGCCATGATTGTCGCCTATTCCAGAAAAATCGCCTACCGTATGTACCAGCTCATCAAGGAAAAAGCTCCTGAACTTGCTCCGAAGATCGGATTGGTGATGACAGACAGCAATAAAGATGATCAGGAAATGCGGGATGTCGTTGGCAACAAACAGCATCGGCAAGCTCTTGCCAATCAATTCAAAGATGAGAACAGCGACTTTAAAATCGCTATTGTTGTCGATATGTGGTTAACTGGCTTCGATGTCCCCTGCTTGGACACCATGTATATTGACAAAATCATGAAAGAACACAACCTGATGCAAGCCATTGCAAGGGTGAATCGCGTATATAAAAATAAACAAGCCGGACTAATCGTCGATTACATCGGATTGGGCAAATATTTAAAAGAAGCGCTGAACACATATACCAATCGTGACCGCAACAGCATTCCCGAAATTGAAAAGGCGAAAGAAATACTCTTAACCGAAATGGAAATATTGGACGGCATGTTTCATGGATTTGATTTCAGCCAGTACATGAATGCTACCCCGAAAGAACGGTTTGAACTGATACAAGACGGAGTGGAGCATGTACTGAAGGAACGTGCCAAGGAAGTCTTCCTGAAACATGTAGCACGACTTCAAAGTGCATATAATATCTGTGCAACAGCGCTGGATTGGACAATGAGAGTAAAGGTGAGTTTTTTCATTGCAGTGAAATCATTTATCGTCAAAGTCGAACGTGATGGCATGCCAGATGTAGAAGCCTTCAAACAAAAAATTGCCGACATGATAGAGCAAGCGATTATTCGTGACGGTGACGAAGTAGTGTCCATTACTGCGCAGAAAGAAAAAAGCCTATTGTCTGTGGAAAATTTGCAAAAAATCATGGCGATGAAACGGAAAAATGTCGCTGCCACCATTCTCAAAAAACTGCTTGAGGATAAAATCAAATGGTTTGAGCAAACCAATATCGTTCGTTCTGGATTTTTTTCAGAGAAACTTAAAAATATTGTTGAACGGTACAATCAGGCGGAAGATATCAATGTCTTGATTACCGAGATGATCGATATGGCTAAAGAAATCGAAGCGGCCATCAACGAAGGTGTTGACATGCAGTTAACGCCGGAAGAACAAGCCTTTTATGATGCACTGGCGAAACCGGAACTCGTCAAAGTACATTACACATCCGATGTGCTAAGAGAGATGGCGAAGAAACTCATTGAACTCATTGCAGAAAACAGGACGCCTGACTGGTATAGACGCAATGATGCCCGAGCCAATATGCGATCACTGATCAAACGCCTCTTGAAAAAATACAAATACCCGCCGGATGAGATTCCCGATGCAACCGAACTGGTTATCAAACAGGCGGAGTTGCAGATGAAGTATAATCTATACAACTCGCAGACATATCAAACAAGTTACCCCATAGCCGCTGAAGGTAAGGGGATATATCAGGCATAACTGCAACCATATTAAGGAGGCAATCATCATGACAGATATCAAATATTCGATCAACAAACACATCGGCACTCTATCCGAATCTGCAAAAGGCTGGAAAAAGGAGCTCAATCTTATCTCATGGAACGATCGTGAACCAAAATATGATATCCGCGAATGGTCGCCGGAGCGTGAGAAGATGGGCAAAGGTGTCACTTTGTCGAAGGAAGAGATTATTGCGCTGCGGGATTTGTTGAATGGATTGGAGTTATAGAGAAGATATCTGAAAATGTAAGGAGGAGGAAGTCGATATGGCCAAAATAAAGGTGGCAGATTTTTATTACGGTGCTGTACTGTCAATGTTATTTAATAAACATATTAACCCGGCATTGTTAGAGAGTAATGATGATCGTCAAATATATGATCTGACGACTAATAAAGGTGATTTAAGATTGTTTATTAAGTATCGTGCGGACAGGCAGAAGACTAAGACTCCTGATTATTACAGTTGGCTATTTACATTAACCGAAAGCGATATACAGGAAATAATCAGCTATTTAGATGCGGGTCACAATCTCGTTGTTGCTCTCGTATGTGGTGTAGCCGGTCTGTCAGAAAGCGAAATTGCTCTATTAAATAAAGATGAAATTAAACAGATCATTGATCTTCAGAAATCGTCAATTACAATTAGTCGCAGAAAGAACGAACGTGCATTCAGAATTGCAGTTGGCGGTGGAAGGGACAATTCAATTCAAGTTAAGACCAATAGATTCGATGAGTTAATTGTAAGCTAGCTTAACTCGAACGAGAGAAGATGGGCAAGGGTGTCACTTTGTCGAAGGAAGAGATTTGTACCTCTGTCAATAGATTGGACATAAAGAATCGAGAAAATCAAGATGCTTTCAGGAACCTACGCTCATACTGATTTGGCGATTTGTATCCAAGCGTTGAATGGATCCGAACGCCATTGTAGAAGCATGTGATGTACTCAAAGATCCGCTTTCTAGCTTGCTCACGCGTTTTGAATTTTTCCAGGTAAATGAGTTCTTTTTTCAATACGCTGTGAAAGGATTCAATACAGGCGTTGTCATAACAATTTCCTTTGCGGCTCATGCTGCCGATCATGTGATACTGTTTCAGCCGAGCCTGATAATCGTGGGAGGCGTACTGGCTCCCGCGGTCGGAATGATGAATTAAACCTTTCCCTGGCTTGCGCTGATGGTAGGCTTGATCTAGCGCACCGATGACAAGTTCCTTGGTCATTCGCTCGCCCATCTGAAAGCCGACGATCCTGCGGCTATACAGATCCATAACGCTAGCCAGGTACAACCAACCTTCGTCAGTCGGACAGTATGTAATGTCCGTCACCCATGCCTGATTAGGCGCCAGCGGAAGGAAATTGCGGTTCAAAATATTGTCTGCTACAGGCAGGTTATGATTGGAGTTGGTTGTCGCCTTGTACTTCTTGACGGTACGGGATTTGAGCCCCATTTCCTTCATCAGCCGTGCGACAGTCTTTTCGGATACCTGTACCCCTTCTTCTCGCAGGACAGCTGTGATCTTCGGACTACCATAGAGTCGACGGGAGCCTATGAAGATCCGTTTAATCCGCTTCTTGAGCTTCTCACGACGTCGAGTCCGCTTATTGACTTGCCCCCTGCGTTTGATCCATGCGTAGTAGCCGCTTCGTTTAATCTGAAACACTTCGCACATCTTCGCGACACGGAACTCGAAGCGGTGTTCGTAAACGAACGGATAAATCAGCGCCGGTCTTTTGCGAAGAAGTGCATCGCCTTTTTTAGGATTTCATTTTCCTCCTGCAGATCACGGATTTTCTTTTGCATCTCGCGGTACGCTTTATCGTCCGCTTTCAGGTTTCCGCTGCCGGGGAATGATTGGTCGCCATTCTGATTAAACTCTGCAATCCAGCGATAGAGAGTATTCACATGTAAACCGAGTTCGCGAGCTGCTTGAGCGACCGGTTTGCCCTCCTCCTGGATCATCTGCACGGTTTGTGTCTTGAACGCCTTGTCATACTTTTTTGTCATTTTCGGACACCTCGAATGTTGATGTTTTTATTCTCGCATTCTCGGTTCCTTGTGTCCACAATCTAGTCTAGCTCTAAGGTTACCTGTTAAATAACTGATAAATAGGAAATTAAGGAGATGACTTATGAAATTATATTCTGAAAGGCATGGTATAAGAGCCCCACTGGAAAAGACATATTCGATTAACAAAGATATGTATTCATTACTTTTAGATTGCTGTAAAAGATATCAAAAAAACTTAACACATATTTTCACTCTAAATTGTCATCATGACTTTACAGATAGTGACTATGTTGCATTTGATGAAAAAGGATTTGTAACTAGAATTAAAATAAGAATCCCGACTCTATTTCGGGATGAGTACGATAGAATTTGTGCCCCGGCATATGACGATGAATATGACCAGTATGCACTTTTAGATCTTATTGAGTTCTTTGCACAAAATATTAAGGATATCTCAGAACGATGGAATAATGAGAGATACCGAAACTATCAAACGATAGATTGCTATAATTCTTCAGATGTATTTGAAAATTTCCAGGAGGCAATAAATGAAATATTTACTGAGTCGGGGCTACTTTATGAACTTAAAGATGAAAAAATTATAGAAAGAATTATTGAAAACAGTCCACTTACAACGGAAATTGAAAATAATTTTGCAGCAGTACATGAGGTAGGCACAAGAGAGTTGTTGAAAGATGCTGTTGCATTATATAAGACACCAAATCCTACAGCACGACAAGATTCAGTGGAAAAGATATGGGATGCGTTAGAACGTCTAAAAACTTACTATACAACATTAGGTAAGAAACGATCATCAGAAAAAATAGTAAATGATATGGCAAACGGAAATGATGATTTTGCCGATTTGTTTAATAATGAATTTAAGGTGTTGACGGACATTGGAAATAAATATCGCATACGGCATCATGAAACTGATAGGATTGATATTACTGATGTCCGTTATTACGACTATTTTTTCAATCGTTGTTTATCACTAATTGCACTTGCTATACAATATTTGATGTAAAAGAAATACTGATTATGTACTATTCCTTTGATAAAGGAAAATTCGACAAAACCGTAGATGTGTTGTTAGGCTGAAATGAAAATCAAACTACATATTCTTACATTTAACAACGTGATGACAATTGAATAAAGAAGCAGAAACCGTAATTGGAAAAATGAAAGGTGATTTAAGATGTCGGGTCTATTGACTTTCTCGGCTTTACCCCCAAGGAGATTGATAACCTAAAAATAAAATTCAACCAGATATTCAGATATAACGCAAACTAAAAGAAAGGGAGGGAGTATAACAGCATGAATCAAGCAGAAGGAACAGACCGATTCGTTCTTAGAATGAGTGTTGCTGACGATGGGTTTAGCTTTTCATCTTCCATCGAAACAGCATTAATATCTGCGGAAACTGAAATTCAGAGTCTGAAAGAGACAATCATGTCAGTTGAGAGTCTTAGACCGAACTGTGATAAGTTGGATTATGCGTTGGCTGCAAGTTCAGGAGTTCTCTGTGGCATCATTGATATTTTCCTTGTTGGAAAACCCGGAGAGTCACCGGCTGGAAATGTTACCGATAAGTGGTTTGCAAATCGGACAACTGATTTCGCTAAACTTTGCGGATGGGAAGGCAAAGGGAATGATTCACTGTCATCAGCAATTAGCTTTCTTGAGAAGAAATTTAAAATCCCATATGACCAGCGCGGAGCCGGTGATGCTGGAAGTATAGTATTTGACTTGACTCCTTCAAATCATCATTTCAAATCACTTGGCCATAATCCGACTTTGCTTGGTTTGTTTTTTTCGATATTAGATCAGTTTACAAATCAATCGCACTTTGTTTCCGGAGGAGAACTGATATCTTTACAGAATGCTGATGGAAAATTTGAACTTCGCGGCAATAATGTTCCAGAAAAATTATTTTGTGGTTTCGTCAACTGGTTTGGCCATTTGATTTCCGATATGTCTGGATCATCCAGCAGTAAAGGTCGAGGTATGGGAATACCTTCTCCGTTTTGGGCATGGACGAACGATATTATTGCAATAAAGAGGAAACTGAACATTCCCGTTTCACAGTTTGACAACACAATAAATGAGCTGGCTCTGAGCATATACAAAGAAGGATACGATATCCGCTTTCAAGCCACTCAGGTCATTCCAGTATTCATCAATGAAATCATTGTCAGGTTGGTATATGCGATAAGGCGATTGGTAAAATACTTCGTAACAACAGAGAAAGAAGAACGTTCGGCATCCGCTATGTGGAAAGCTTGTGAGCCATTCTCAAATCCCACCGTAAAAAGAATGCTTACAATAGCGCACGGCACCTTCTGCATGATGGATCTCGGCGATGCAACCATACGGGCGTTCATAACCGGAGGCGGTACTTTCAATGGGACTGAATTTTTCCTTCGGCTTAACATAGTGGGAGTGGGACGTTTCACGATTTCATTGTATGGCGAAGCAAAGCGGGCTGTTTTAATACGAAAAGCTGAGTCCGAAGCTCAGTTTGCAAGAAGAGAAATAACCATCGTAGAAAACTATCTGAGCGGACTCTCGTTATTATCCGAGTTATACGATGATAAGGATCTTGTAGATTTTGTTGATGACTTTAAGAACAGTGATATGTATGTTCAGGCATTCCAGAAATCTGCCCGGTTGGCAGAACTCAGAAAGGTCCCTGATAATAATATACTTAGGACAAAATCCGATATAGATTCATATTTTGGGGGTAACAGACAATGAACAAGAAAAAATCGAGGTTAAAACTTGCCCAAGAGCAGGCAGAATCGGCTATCAAGAAAACAAATGAAAAAATAGGCGAGTTGGGCGCATACACAAGCCAGCTTTATGATGAACTAAACACCATACAAGAACTCTTTGACGGTATTAGAAATGTTCCAAGCGAGAAGCGATTAGAGTATGAAAAACTGAAAAAAATCCGTCTGAACTGGAAGCAGCAAGCAGAAAAGATTGAATCAGATTACAAAAATGCCGCCGCAAAAAATGCTGGGAAAGGTGCTGCAGGTGTAGGCATCGGAGTCGCAGTTGCGGCCCTTGGCCCTACTGCCGCAATGGGAATTGCGACAACGTTTGGTATTGCTTCAACAGGAACAGCTATATCTACATTGAGTGGTGCGGCAGCTACCAACGCGGCATTAGCTTGGTTGGGCGGAGGTGCGCTTGAGGCTGGTGGTGGAGGAATGGCTGCCGGAAATGCATTCCTGGCTCTTGCCGGACCTGTCGGTTGGGCGATTGCCGGAGTTGCACTTGTGGGCAGCGGGCTTCTGTTATGGAAAGGGAAAAGCAATCAGAACCGTCTTGAGAATATTTTTACCCTCATCAGCAAGCGTGATGTTACATCATACGAACTTGCTATTGTAGAAATAAATGAGCGTATAAGCCGCATAAAAGATGAAAGCCAAAAACTCAATTTTGCAAGCGAAAGAACAAGAGCATTTGGCCTAGACTACAACTTAATGACAGAGGCACAGCAATACGAATTGGGTTCTTATGTAAATCTGATGAATGCCTCTACTCAATTGTTGGTTAATCCGATAACTGGATTGCAACCAAAATACGACATAGATGATCTAAAGGAATACATAGCTTTCAGTAAAAAGAGGTTTGATGATAAGCAGAAATCTTTGATTGTTTCTCTCTCCAATCTCTTGTTTAAGATAAATCTTGATGAAAAAGATAAGACACTATTATGGAAGTCTTTCAAAGGAAACAAGAAGTTCTTGTCTTCGATAGAAATGTCAAAGGGGGATTTTGAATTTTCAATTATTGAAACAGTAACTGATGCTCTTAAGCATAAGTATCGTTTAGAAAAAGGTTGATAGCAATACTCAGATACTGGGGAAATACTTGCCTATAAATGTTTGGAGTGAGCCATTTAAATCGACAGAGCAGTAGTGAACATTCTTTATATTTTACGAGCGTAATGGATATGTTCCCGTCTACCGATAGCCCCAAAAACGCAGTGGATATGTTCCCGAGAACGGACATACTCAAATGACATTCATTCTGTCCTCTCGAGCCATGTGGAGTGCGTGGTAGGGATATATCGGAAGGATTTAACCGCAAGCCATGTACGATAACCAATAGAAAGGACGAATGATTTATATGCAAGCTTTACTCGAGTCCATTCGCTATAATGAGGGGAAGTTTCCTCGGAAAGAGCTGCAGCAACTGATTGATAATAAAGAGGAAGCGATCCCGCATCTTCTTGCCATTGTCGAGGAGGTTATTAACCATCCCGACGCCTATCTCGACGAACCATCGCGTATTGATCTCATATATTCCCTCTACTTGTTAGCTCAATTTCGCGAAACACGGTTATATCCGTTGTTCATCCAGTTTTTGAATTTGCCGGAAGCGGATATGGATGCTTTTTTGGGCGATGTGGTTACTGAAGGTGTGGGTCGGATACTTGCTTCCGTATATTCGGATGATATCACCCCTGTCCAAAAAATAATCGAGAACGAGGAACTCGACGAATTTATTCGTGGACAAGGCTTGCATGCACTGTCCATTCTTGTATTGCACGGGCGTTTGGAACGGGAGTGGGTTATTGATTATTTCAGGGGACTGCTTGAAGAGAAATGTTCAGAGGAATATCCGACGTTTAACGCTCAAATTATTAGCAGTTTAGCAGATTTATATGGGCAGGAAGCTTATGACGTGATGAAACGTGCCTACGAAAAGCAGCTTGTAGATACGATGATGATCGAGCTGGATGACGTTGAACGAATACTAAAAATGCCTATGGATGTCGTACTTGAGAATCATAGGAAAGATCATCATTTTCAGTTTATTGAGGATACCATTAAGGAATTGGAATGGTGGGCTTGTTTCGAGCAAGAAAGGAAAAAGCCACCGTTATTATCTAAAGTCTGGACAAATAAGGATAACATTTACCCGAAACCAACGAATCCAGCAATCAAGGTTGAAAAAATCGGTCGCAATGACCCTTGCACTTGCGGTAGCGGCAAGAAATATAAGAAATGCTGCGGAAAGTGATGTTGCTCAAAACTAAAAGTGCGTGGTAAGGATATATCGGGAGGATTGAACGTCCCAACTAACATTTGATCAAAGGGAAAAAATATGCGATAATTGCACCAAAACATCCGCTCGACGCATTGATTAGCGGATAATGAGGTGCATTTTTTTGTTGTCACTATCTGAAATAAAACGTCATTTCTACAGTCATAATGGAGTCATGATGACAGCTGAACTGAGGGCTTTGGGGATATCAAGTCGTCAATTACTGCGGTTGGTCAATGATGGTGTTCTTGAAAAAATAAAGCAGGGCACTTACCAACTTTCGGATCAATTGTTGCCGGAAGAAACATTGATTGCAAGGCTTTTTCCAACAGCAGTCCTATATTTGGAAAGTGCTTTAGTGCAGTACGGTTACACTGACAGAATTCCCTCGGCGTGGAATCTGGCTGTGGATAAGAACATTTCAAAATCAATTTTTAACATCGCCTATCCTCCAGTTAAACCTTATTATTTAGAGAGCCATATTCTGTCCATCGGTATTTCTCAAATTGAAATTGGGGATGTAGAGTTGCGTATCTATGACAGGGATCGCACTCTATGTGATGTGTTGAGAAATTACAATAAACTGGATAGGGAAATTGTTAATACAGCAATCCAAAGGTACTTGAAAGATAATCAGCGGAACATAAATCGATTGTTAGAATATGCAGAGAAACTCAGGGTTACAAGTAAGGTTAAAAGCTACATCGGAGTGTGGTTATAGATGGCAGATCAAGCGGCTTCCGTATTGGCTCGACTTAAAGCAAAGGCTCAAGAACGAGGGTTACAGCTGCAACTTTTACTCAACTTGTTCTGCCAAGAGGAGTTTCTTCGCCGAATTTCAAATTCTGCGTACAGCGACCAGCTTGTCTTAAAAGGAGCCATTCCTGTAATGAAGTAATTTGCTCTTTGAAAACAAAAAGCGCCTCCTGTATGCTGGGTCTTGGAATGGTCGACATTCACTGCCCTAATTAGAAGGAGGACGCTCAACATGAAGTATAAACTGAAACAGAAGCAGAATCAACGAATTACACGAATTACCGAATCGACACTGGTGGTCGGTGCAGATATTGCGAAGAAGGTTCACGTCGCGCGGGCCGTAGATTTCCGTGGGATTGAACTCGGTAAGGACTGTGTATTCCATAACGATCAGGAAGGGCTTTCGAAGCTGACGGCGTGGATGAAGGAGCTTGGGCAAGCACAAGGGAAGACGGACATTGTGTTTGGCATTGAGCCTACTGGACACTACTGGTTTCCATTGGCGGCATTTCTGCAAGCCCAAGACATTCAAGTCGTTGTCGTCAATCCACTTCATGTCAACAAGACGAAAGAGCTTGAGGATAACTCGCAGACGAAGAGCGACTACAAAGATGCGAAGGTCATCGCAGATCTGATTCGGAACGGGAAATATTCCGATCCGAAGCTGCCAACGAAGGAATACGCGGAACTGCGAATCTTGATGGATTTACGGGAGAAGTTATCAGCTAGCTTGACGCAAGTGAAGGGCCGCATCGGCAACTGGTTTGACCGGTTCTTCCCCGAGTACACTAGCGTATTCAAAGTCTGGGAGGGTAAGGCATCGCTAATGACAATGCGGGCGTTCCCGTTGCCATCGGACATCGTCAACAAGGGAGCTAGAGACGTCCTGGCTCACTGGAAGACGGATGTGAAGCGTGGTGTGGGCATCAAACGCGCGGAGAAGTTAGTAGCGGCCGCCTCGGCCTCAATCGGGTTAACCGAAGGTAGTATGGCAGCGCGAGTAGAGTTAAGCACATTGCTGGGACAATATGACCTATTCAGCAACCAGCTGGAAGAGATTATGGGTAAGGTTCTGGAGATCCTCGAACACATCCCGGGAGCGAAACAAATGCTTTCCGTTCCGGGAGTTGGTGAGATCACCGTAGCCGGATTTCTGGCAGAGGTTGGAGACCTGAACAACTATGATCATGGTCAACAAATTATCCGACTGGCTGGGCTGAATCTCAAAGAAAACAGTTCGGGGAAGCGAAAGGGCAAGACCGGGATTAGCAAGCGCGGGAGATCACGGCTACGAGCACTGCTATTCCGAGCGGTGATGCCGATGGTAGCGAAGAACGAAGCGTTTAAGGCGCTCCATAAGCACTACACGTCGCGCAGCCAAAACCCGCTAAAGAAGAAACAATCGATCATTGCGTTATGTGGAAAACTGATTCGAGTCCTGCATACGCTGGGGACAAAGCAACGAGAGTACAATGCAATTGATGTCATGGGTCCAATGAGGCAGTTCCAGATCCAGCAAGAAGCCGCTTAAACAAGGAAGCAAAGGCCTGTAGATCACTTATTCACATGTGTACAGCTTAGACAACAGAAGCACCGGAGAAGCCGAAGCACTACACACAATAAGGGCAACGACCCCGTAAAGGAGCAAGAATCGGCCTCCACCCCTTGAGAGGTAGAACGAAGGAATGTGAGGGCATAGACCCAGTGTGACATGGGAGGGTAAACCCCAAGGGCAAATGTGGAGATCCACTGTGCGATCATACCAATTATCCACAGTTTTGGAAGAAGGTCATTCCTAAGCTCTGTTCCCGCCTACGCTCTTACAGAAAATCGAGGTGCAGAGTACATTCTCCACCAATATCTCTTAAACTGTCAAAGTTGTAATACTGAGAATGAGTGAGAAAACAGGAGAAAACAATACTTTATAGTGGGAAGATATACAAACGGCATTGAACAAGATAGTGCTGCGTTAGATTGATACCATTGTCCTCTCGACCGCATCGATGTTCGCGAAGAAGAGCTCTCGATATACCTTAATGGTGAATCGAGAGCTCTTCTTTTGCATATTCGGAAACTTGTCGAATGCAGGAGCCTGGAGGGGCTGGTTTAATTCGTGAAATGATGGGTCAGGAATCGGGATGGTGGACTGAAAAATAAAGTATTAGACTAGGAAAAATAAGTTGTAGACTGTGAAATTAAGTTTTAGACTCACACGGTGGTGCTGAACGGGCAGTATACGCGATACAGACTCTGTGGTGTATATAAGCTGGATGCTTATATGAATGGGCTGAAGAAAAAGGAATAGAGTCGTGATACTCTCAGGGAAAGTGAACATAATTCACAATAGTATTCACAA
>NZ_JAWDJI010000156.1:0-17558 GCF_032465655.1 Paenibacillus sp. 3LSP
GGGGGACCAGCGCCGCCGAGGTGCGGCTGCGCGGCGTGCGCTTCGCCTACGCCGCGGAGGACGCCGACTCCGTGGACGGCGTCTCGCTGGACATCCCGCAGGGCAAGCGGGTGATGGTGATCGGCCGCAGCGGCGCCGGCAAGTCGACGCTGCTGAAGCTGATCCAGGGGGCGCTTGCCCCAAGAGCAGGCACGGTCGAAATTAACGGCATCCCAGCCGCCGCCTACGGCGAGCGGATGCCGGAAGTCATCTCCGTGCTGAATCAAAGCCCCCACTTGTTCGACACCACGGTGGCGAACAACATCCGGCTCGGCCGGCCTACGGCTACGGACGAGGAGATTGCGCGGGCCGCGCAGGCGGCGCAGCTCGGCTCGTTGATCGCGGCGCTGCCACAGGGGCTGAACACGCCGATGCGGGAGACCGGCCAGCGGTTCTCCGGCGGCGAACGGCAGCGCGTCGCTCTGGCGCGGATCCTCCTGCAGGACACGCCGGTGCTCATCCTCGATGAGCCAACCGTCGGCCTCGATCCGCGCACGGAACGCGAGCTGCTGGCGACGATCTTCCGCACGACGCAGGGCAAGTCGCTCATCTGGGTGACGCACCACCTCGTGGGTGCCGAGAAGATGGATGAGATCGTGTTCATGGAGCACGGACGGATCGTGATGCGCGGCACCCACGCGGAGCTGCTGGCCCGCGAACCGCGGTACCGTAATTTATACCGGCTGGATTGTCCGGAGGAATAAGACGCATACTAAAAATCAGGCGGCGATGCATGGGGAAACCGGCATCGCCGTATTTTTATAGGTAGAAGAAAGGTACAGCAAGGTGAGCGAACTGCAAAAGTACAGTTGAATTCCGGGGACATAGTCTTATTGTGCCTCTTAGCTGCAAAAGTGCAGTTGATTTCCGCCAAATTTACCTTGGAATCACGATTTCGCCAAAATGAACTGTACTTTTACATTCCATTGTCCATTTTTGGCGCAAAACGGGTGGGATGAACTGCATTTTTACACTTGGCAGAGCGTTGGTGGTGCTTAAGCTAACTCATGATTTAATAAATTGCCTTTTCTGCTTCCGTTTTCATATAGGAGCCGATATAATGGTTCTTAATATATTTACATGAGGTGTAAGCTATAAGGGTTTGGTCAATCCCAATCGGATATAGCGTGAAAAATGCAGCGAACGGGGTGAGGGGATGGAGCTCAGACAAATCCAATACTTTATTGAGGCGGCTAAGCTCGAGCATGTGACGGAAGCGTCGTATGCGCTGCATGTGTCGCAGTCGGCGGTCAGTCGGCAAATCTTTAAGCTGGAGGCGGAGCTGGGCGTCGATCTGTTTGTCCATGAAGGCCGGAAGGTGAAGCTGACGCCGATCGGTCGGCAGTTCCTGCAGCATATGGAGCAAATGATGAAGGTACTTGAACAGGCGCGCCAAGAAATCAACGAGTATCTGGATCCGGAGCGCGGGACCGTCCGCATCGGGTTCCCGAGCAGTCTGGCGGCCAACCTGGTGCCCACGGTGGTGTCGGCGTTTCGGCGCCGGTATCCGGAGGTGCATTTTCAACTGCAGCATGGATCGTACCGGGAGTTGCTGGACTGGGTCGGCGGCGGCGTGATGAATCTGGCCATGATTGGTCCGGTGCCCCAAGGGGAACCCCAAGTCACCGGCGAGGTGTTGTTCCGTGAAAGGTTCAAGGTGCTGTTGCCTGCCGGACATCGTTTGGCTGACCGCGAATCCGTCGGGCTGGACGAACTGCGGGAGGATGTGTTCGTATTATTCCCAAAAGGCTTTGTCCTGCGGGAAATCGTGGTTGACGCCTGCGATCAAATTGGATTCCAGCCGAAGGTATCATTTGAAGGAGATGATCTTGATGCGATTAAGGGGTTGGTGTCCGCCGGATTGGGGCTGACACTGCTTCCCGAGATTGCGCTTGGTGAGCATATTCCTTCCACGATCGTATCGCTGCCGATGAGGGAGCCGCAGGTCACCCGGGACGTTGGGGTGATCATTCCAGCGAATCGCGAACTCGCGCCAACGGAAAAACTGTTTTATGATTTTTTGAAGGAAAATTTGCCGTCGTCATGCGGAATTTAGGATTCATCGAAAAATGATATCGATAAGGGCCGTGAATTTTGTCACTTACACGGTCCTTTTTTCTTGAAAATGTGTTACAATTTACTCGGATTGTTCAGGTTTAAGATGTGCAAATTTTCACTAACTCAAAATGGGTTAGAGGCATCCAAAGGAGGAACACTATGCTTGAACAGCAGTTCGGCAAGCGAATCCTCAGATTATCGCAAAGGAGAATCGAATATGTCAGAGACAGTTACTGAAACAAAAACGGAGCAATCCGTAGCTGGTACCGCAAGCGGGCAGCAGGAGCTCCTGGAGCAGCTCTTAAAGCCGGAGGTGCAGCAATCGCTGACCGCTCTGGTAGAGCAGCTTCCAAAATTAAATGAGCTCGTTGGGGTTTTGACGAAAACGTATGATTTTGCCAAAGCGGTGGCAACGGATGAAATCCTGAAGAATGATACGGTTGGCGCCATTTCGGAAATTGCCGGCCCAGTGGTAGGCAAGGTGAAGCATTTGGCTGCTAACGTGATCGAAGCGAAGGATCGCGCAGAGGAAAGCCAAGAAGTGATTGGCGTGTTTGGGTTGATGAAGATGTTGAAGGACCCGCAAACGCAAAAGCTGCTCCGATTCGTTAACGCCTACCTTCAAGTGTCCGGTGAACGGGACCGCCAACAAAACTAACGGAGGAATACGATTATGTCAAAACATATTTTAATTTTGGGCGCCGGCTATGGCGGCGTACTCAGCGCATTGTCGGCCCGTAAGTTTATGGATAAATCGCAGGCGCGGATCACGGTGGTCAACCAATATCCGACGCATCAAATCATTACAGAGCTGCATCGCCTTGCTGCGGGCAGCATTTCCGAACGCGCGGTTTCCTTGCCGCTTGACAAGCTGTTTAAAGGCAAAGATATCGATTTGCGGATCGCGAAAGTAGAGAGTTTTTCGGTGGATAAAAAAGAAGTGAAGCTCTCCGACGGCACCGTGTTGTCCTATGACGCACTGGTTGTTGGTCTGGGCAGTATTACGGCGTACTTTGGCATCCCAGGCTTGGAGAAGCACAGCATGGTGCTGAAATCGGCGGACGATGCCAAACGGATCTATGCGCATATCGAATCGCGGATTCGCGAATATGCGGCAAGCGGCAATGAAGCCGATGCTACGATCGTGATCGGCGGCGGCGGATTGACCGGCGTCGAGCTGGTTGGGGAAATCGCCGATAAGCTGCCAGAGTTGACGAAGAAATACGGCGTACCGCAAAGCGAGATCAAGCTCCTGCTCGTAGAAGCTGGACCAAAGATCTTGCCAGTGTTGCCGGATGCGCTGATCGAACGCGCGACTGCCAGCCTCGAGAAACGCGGCGTGAAGTTCCTAACTGGCTTGCCGGTAACCAATGTGGAGGGCAACACCATCGATCTCAAGGATGGTCAAAAGATCGTCGCCAACACCTTTGTTTGGACCGGCGGCGTGCAAGGCAATCCGCTGGTTGGCGAATCGGGACTGGAAGTCAACCGCGGCCGTGCTTCGGTGAATGAATTCCTGCAGTCCGTCTCTCATCCAGACGTATTCGTTGCAGGTGACAGTGCCGTATTTATGGGTCCGGACGGTCGTCCTTATCCGCCAACGGCGCAAATCGCTTGGCAAATGGGTGAGCTGATCGGTTACAACCTGTTCGCTTACCTTAACGGCAAGACGATGAACGCATTCAGCCCGATTAACTCCGGTACGCTGGCCTCGCTTGGCCGCAAAGACGCTGTAGCGACAATCGGGGCAAGCAATACCCAGTTGCGCGGCTTGCCAGCTACGTTGATGAAGGAAGCAAGTAACATCCGGTATTTGTCCCACATCAAAGCGCTGGATGCTTTAGCTTACTAAACGCCTTAAATATAAAGAGTCGCCCAGGAGGTTATATCCTCGGGGCGACTCTTTTTTTTCGTTATTCCACACTGCTTGGTTTATACTACTCCGTGAGCGATCATGGCGTCAGCAACCTTCAGGAAGCCGGCAATGTTGGAGCCGACAACCAGGTTGTCGTCATACCCGTATTCTCTAGCTGCGTTTACGCTGCTGCGATAGATGTTGCGCATAATGTCCTTCAGCTTAGCATCCACTTCCTCAAACGACCAGGCGAGTCTTGCGCTGTTTTGCGCCATTTCCAGAGCGGAAACAGCAACCCCGCCGGCATTGGCAGCTTTCGCTGGTCCGAAGTATACGCCATTGTTCAAATAAACTTCGATGGCTTCCAGCGTAGACGGCATGTTGGCCCCTTCAGCGACATATTTGACGCCGTTGGCCACCAATAGTTTCGCGGAGGCTTCATTGATTTCGTTCTGTGTTGCACAAGGCAAAGCGATGTCGCAAGGGATGCTCCAGATATTTTGGCAACCTTCTACATATTCCGCAGTTGGATGCTCGTTCACATATTCCTTGATCCGTTTGCGCTCGACTTCTTTCAAACGCTTCACGGTTGCCAGATTAATGCCGTTCTTGTCGTACACATATCCGTTCGAATCACTGCAAGCTACAACTTTCGCGCCAAGCTGCTGCGCTTTCTCAATTGCGTAGATCGATACGTTCCCGGAACCGGAGACAACAACGGTTTTTCCGACGAAGCTGTCCCCCCGGCTTGCCAGCATTTCGTTGGTGAAGTAAACCAGCCCGTAGCCGGTAGCTTCGGTCCGCGTCAAGCTGCCGCCATAGTTCAGGCCCTTCCCGGTCAGAACGCCGGTTTCATTGCCATACAGCCGTTTGTATTGGCCGAACATGTAGCCGATCTCGCGAGCACCTACGCCGATATCGCCTGCAGGCACGTCGGTATCTGGACCGATGTATTTGGACAACTCGGTCATGAAGCTTTGCGTAAAGCGCATCACTTCAAGATCGGATTTGCCTTTCGGGTCGAAGTCCGATCCGCCTTTGCCGCCGCCGATCGGTTGACCGGTCAATGAGTTCTTGAAAATTTGTTCAAACCCTAGAAATTTGATGATGCTGGCATTTACAGATGGATGAAAACGAAGTCCGCCTTTATAAGGACCAATCGCGCTGTTGAATTGAACCCGGAAGCCTCGGTTCACTTGGACTTTGCCTTGGTCATCGACCCAAGGAACGCGGAAGGTGATCATTCGTTCCGGCTCGACGATGCGTTCAAGAATCCCATGCTCTTGATATTTTGAATGTTTGGCGAAGACAGGAACCAGCGAGTCAAGGATTTCCTTGACGGCTTGATGGAATTCCGATTCCCCCGGATTCCGTTGTTGTACGGTCTCATATACCTGATCTACATATTTGCGAGCTGCCTCCAGGCCTGATTCGCGTTGCTGTGTTAAAGCCATGATCCACTCCACCTTTCTGATGTGCGTAATCGGATGAGTACGTTCACCATTTCACGATAATTATGACCTCTATTGTAATATTGATGTCAGCTATGAACAAAGCTAATTTGAGATCAACTTGATGATCGAATGAGATGAACTGGAGCGGAAGAACGGCTTTGTGGCAAGGCGGAATAGGAGTATTATGTCCGGAAGCCGCGGTTTCAGACACAAAAAGACCGGCTCCACAGGTTCCTTCCGTGCGGTTCCGGTCTCTCAAAATTTAAAGAAAATTATTTCTGGAAAGCGTTCCAGGAAGTGACTTGATCTACCGACAGACGCGCCGTTGCGTGGGCTGGTTTTGCAGCTTTCCCGATTGCGATCAGCAGGATTGGTTTCAGCGTTTCAGGCACTTCAAATGCTTCGGCAAATTGCTCGGCATTGTATCCGGCCATCGGTACGGTGTCGTAGCCTTTGGCTTTGGCGATCAGCATCAGTTGCATCGATACCAATCCAGCGTCGAACAGGTTGACTTGATGCAAACGTTCCGGTCCCATGCCGCCATAGCCTTTATGCAGACGCTCGACAAAATTATTTTTGACCTCTTCCGTCATTGTCCCAAGACGCACCGACTCGGAGTAGATCTCTTCGGCCCGTTCATACGAACGAAGGTCTCCCAGTACTGCAATCACAGCGGACGAATCCACAACCTGCTGCTGATTGTTGGCGATCGGGAGCAGCTTCTGCTTCAGCTCAGGCTCGTCGATGACCAGGAAACGCCACGGTTGCAGATTAGATGAGGACGGAGCGGACAATGAAAGCTCGATGATCTCTTTCAATTCCTCGCGGGGAATTTTCACAGACGGGTCATAGGCTCGAACAGAATGTCTCTCTTTAAGTACGGTATAAAAATCTTTGACGTCCACTTGATTTAACGTGCTCATGTTCTCTCCACCCTTTCATTTTTTTCCTGTGACTAGTATAAAATGTAACTGTAATAATTTCAAGTACAGTTAATGAGAAAGGTGGCAGAGCACCAAAACTTGTGGTTCTTAAGGATAAACAGTATCTTAAAGAGGTAGTTGGTCGATGACAGTTTGATCATACAGGGAGGGGTACACATGACATTACAGATCGGAATCGTTGGAACAGGTTGGTTTAGCAAGGTGCATGGGGATATTTTGGCAAGTTTGGACGGCGTTCGCGTGACAGGGGTTACCGGAACGACAGCCGCTAAAGCACAGGCCTTGGCAGACCGCTACCCAGGAGCGATTGGCTTCGGGAACCTCACGGATATGCTGGATTCACTGAAGCTGGATGCTGTTTATCTCTGTATCCCGCCAATGGCGCACGGGGAGATCGAAACCGAGTTGATTGAGCGCGGTATCCCTTTTTTCGTGGAGAAGCCGCTGGCAGCAGACTTGGAGACGCCGCAACGCATCCTCTCGCGGTTGGAGCAAAAGCCGTTGGTTCATGCGGTAGGCTATCATTTTCGTTATAAAGAATCGATCCGTCAGTTGAAGGAATCGCTCGAAGGACGGAAGATTGGGATGGCTCTAGGCACCTGGATGGGCGATATGCCGCAAGTGGCTTGGTGGCGTAACCAAGAGGGGTCTGGCGGACAGTTCGTGGAGCAGACGACCCATATTGTAGACCTGCTTCGCTACACCGCAGGCGAAGTCCGCGAGGTGTATGCTGCCTACGGGAATCGCGTGGTGCAGGAACGCTTCGAGAACGTCACCGTCCCGGATGTGGGCACCGTCACGATGAAGCTGCAAAGCGGGGCCGTTGCCACCATCTCCAATACCTGTATTTTGCCCGGCGGCGTGTCCGAAGTAGGTCTGAAATTGTATACGGATTCAGGTATTTTGACTTGGAGTCCCGAGCGGCTGGAGATCGATCTTCCGGGGACGAAGACGGCCTACACGGGGAAAGACAACCCTTATTTGGCTGAAACGGAGGCATTTATTCATGCTCTGCGTACCGGCGATACGTCGCGGATTTTATCCGATTATGCGGATGCTGTAAAAACGCAACAGATTACCTGCGCCGCCCTGGAGTCGGCCCGGACGGGGAATCCGGTTCGCATTGGAGAGTAAACTTAAGGAAAATTTGAAATAAATGTGATCTTTTTCGTTGTGGAAAGATAAAGAAATCCAGATTTGTAATCCGAATCACAATTCTCTTCGTTCCGTCATCTTATCCTGATTCTGTCTAGAGGAAAGGAGAGACGAGGAATGAAGGGAAATCAAGCCCAGAACTCATTTTTGAAGGGAATTTTGATCTGTGTCCTTTTGCTAAGCTTCACGGTGCTTATTGCCGGAGGATATTGGATTTTTAAATCGCAGGCACCTACGCCGCTGAAAGTTGTCAATAGTGCGGGTGAAGTTCTGACGACTCAGGAGCAGATTACCGGAGGTCAGGCGGTATTTCAGAAGTATGGTCTGATGGATTATGCCACCGTGCTGGGTCATGGCTCTTATCTGGGGCCGGATTACACCGCACAGGCGCTAAAAATCATTACGGATGCCATGCATGACCATCATGCGCAAGCCGAGTACGGAATGGATTATGCCGATCTGGCCCCGGAGCAGCAAACGTTGATTTTTGAGAAGGTCAAGGCGGAAATGAAGCAGAACCGCTACGACAAAAATGCAAAGACCTTGGTGCTGACAGACGGTCAGGCAGAAGGTCTGAAGCGGGTTCGCGCTTATTATGATCACGTCTTTACGGAGGGCGACGGGCGCGGTATCCAGCCAAATTTATTCGAGAACGATACGATGCCGGAAGAAGGCCGCGCTTATGTGGCGCCAGGGGATATGCGCAAGCAAATTGCAGACTTCTTCTTCTGGACCGCCTGGCTGTCCGGTACGCAGCGACCGGGCGACACGATGACGTATACGAACAACTGGCCGTATTTCGAGGATGCGGGCAATACGATGGGTTATTCCGCCGTACTTTGGAGCGGCATCAGCATGACGATTTTGATTTTAGTGCTGGGAATAATCCTGTATTTCTACAACCGCTACCGGCTGTATATGCAGGAGGCTTATGAGCCGGGCAATTTCCCGGTGCTGGATCTGAACCGTATGCCGGTGACGTCTAGTCAGGTGAAAACGGCGAAATATTTTCTCGTCGTTGTGCTGCTCTTTCTGATCCAGGTAGGGTTTGGCGCTTTGTTGGCGCATTATTACGTTGAACCCAACACCTTCTTTGGGTTAGATTGGATCGTCAAGCTGTTCCCGTTCAATATCGCGAAATCGTATCATTTGCAGCTCGTGATCCTATGGGTAGCGACGGCATGGCTGGGAATGGGGATTTATGTGGCCCCGCTTGTCGGCGGGAAGGAGCCGAAACGCCAAGGACTGCTGGTAGACATCTTGTTCTGGGCGCTGGTCGTGCTTACGGCGGGAAGTACAGTCGGGGAATGGCTTGGAGCCAAAGGTTACCTCGGCAACCTGTGGTTCTGGCTGGGCCATCAAGGCTGGGAGTACCTGGAGCTGGGCCGCTTCTGGCAAATCCTGTTGGTCATCGGTATGGCGATCTGGCTGTACATCGTGTACCGCGCAATCCGCAGCGCGCTGCGGATGGAAACCGATAAGGGCGGGTTAACGCATTTGCTGTTCTATTCGGCGATCGCGGTGCCGTTCTTCTATATCTTTGCCTTTTTCTTTAATCCAACAACTTCATTCACTTACGCCGACTATTGGCGGTGGTGGATTATCCATTTGTGGGTCGAAGGGATCTTTGAGGTGTTTGCCGTCGTCGTCATCGGCTTCCTGATGGTACGAATGAAGTTGGTTACCAAGGAATCGACGATTCGCTCTCTGTTGTTTCAGTTGATCCTGCTGCTGGGCAGCGGGGTGATCGGGATTGGCCACCACTATTACTATAACGGGTCGGCCGAGATCTGGATTGCCCTGGGCGCGGTCTTCTCGGCGCTGGAAGTCATTCCGCTGACGCTGTTGATTCTGGAAGCGTACGATCAATACAAAATGATGAAGGATGGCGGTCAGACGTTCCCTTACACCTCCGCCTTCCGTTTTCTGGTGTCAACCGCGGTATGGAACTTGGTTGGCGCCGGGGTGCTCGGTTACTTGATCAACCTGCCTGCGGTGAACTATTTCATGCACGGCTCCACGCTGACGACGGCGCATGCCCACGGTTCAATGATGGGCGTGTACGGGATGTTCGCCATCGCCGTATTGCTGTACACGATGCGCAACATCGTGAAGCCGGAGCAGTGGAACGACAAGCTGCTGCGCATCTCTTGCTGGGGTTTAAACATCGGATTAACCGGGATGATCGTCATCACCCTGCTGCCGGTTGGTTTTATCCAATTGAAGCATTCGTTTGACTTGGGGTTCTGGTCGGCGCGCGCCTTCTCGTTCTATCAACAAGATACGGTAAACCTGCTGCTGTGGCTGCGAATGATTCCAGACACGATCTTTATCGTCGCGGGGATTGTACCGCTGGTATACGTGATCGTTCGTTCGATGTTCCACCTGCGCAAGCCTAATGTTGCCGAAGAAGAAAGCTTTGAGTAGGGGGCGGGGAAGATGAGCCAATCCAGTCATCTCCTGCGCTCCTTCCCCTTATTCCAAGGGCTGACGGCTGATGAAGCAGCTCAAATTGCTCGGCTCACCGTTCCCCGTCTGTTGCCAAGGCGGATGGCGGTGTTCCGGGAAGGGGATGAGGTGGAGTCAATCTATTTTGTGGCGAACGAAAATTGCCCGCATTGCCGCAGCCTGCAGGGCGTAAGGCAAGGTTAATTTCTTGCAGACGAGTTACCCCAGCGTACGAATCTTTATCCATCACTGACACCCCCCTCGCCTCGCGTAAGAAGGCAAGGGGGGTGTTTGGTTTGAACCGACAAAAAAAGAGCCCCGCTTCAGCGAGGCTTCAAGCATCAATATATAAAATTTGGAGGAACCTAAACGAAGTACCCTGATTGGCCGAACGTGCCGTAGGGTTAGAAGTGAAATACAGCCATCAGCATCGGGGCGACCCCTAAAGTAAACAGGGCAGCCAGGATCATGGAGATGCTGGAAATTGTCCCGGTCAACGTGCTGAGCTCAAACGCCTTGGATGTCCCGGTGCCATGGGCACTGGTCCCAAACAATACACCTCGGGCAACCTCGCCTTCAATGCGGAACAGTTTCATGACGAGCGGTCCCAGCATGGCGCCCAGCAACCCGGTCAAAATTACAAAGACCGCGGTAATATTCGGCACGCCGCCGATCACCTGCGATACATTCATCGCGATGGGGGTCGTAATCGAACGTGGAATCAAGCTGTTAATCAATTGGGTGTCCAGATGTAGCCATTCCGCGAGAACGGCGGAGGAGAACATCGCGACCACCGAGCCGCAAAGCACGCTAATGAGAATTTCTACAGCGTGTTTTTTCAGGACGTTGTAGTATTTGTACAGCGGAACAGCAAACGCGATCGTTGCCGGTTGCAGCAGGCTGCTAAGCCATTTTCCGCCGGAATGATAAGTTTCATAAGGGATTTGCGCCCAGAGTAAGCCGATCACCAGAATCAACGGAGTAATCAGCAATGGGGACAAATACACTCTTGGCCGTACCCGGTACAGGCGTTTAGATAAAGCATAGATCATGAGGGTAGAAGCTAAACATAGTATGCCAAGGATCATGAGGTTCGGCCCTCCTTTCGTTTTTCGATGCGAGAGGCGACAAGCCCGGAGCAAACCATCACGATGACGGTGCTCAAGATGACTACGATCAAGATCCGTACGCCTTCGCTTTCGAGCAGAGGAATGTATTGCATGACGCCGACGGCAGCAGGAACGAAGAACAGCAGCAGCTCGGCCAGCAGCCAATTGGCGCCCCGCTCAATCCATTTCAGCTTGACGACGCCTGTTTTTAACAAGATAAACAACAAGGCAATGCCAATAATGGAACCTGGTATCGGTAAATGGAGCAGCTCCGCGACTTTATTCAAGGCCATCGCGGCGAAGAACAGGATGGCGACTTGAACAATCCCGATGCCGATCTCTTTCATCTTGTTCATTTCAGCAGCTCCCTTCTTTTTTTGGTTAGTAATGAAATTTTACATCGATTATTTTCATGAGTAAAATGAATATAAAGAATAAATATCATTCCACTTCGTTATAGAAAATTGAGCTAAAGGGGTTCAGACGGTTGGATATCCGACAAATGCAGGTTTTAATCGAAGTCGCACGGCTGCGAAGCTTCACGAAGGCGGCTGAAGCGCTGTACATCACGCAGCCAACCATCAGCAAAACGATTAAGGCGATGGAGGAGGAGCTGGGGGTAGTGCTGTTTGACCGCGTTGGCAAAAAGATCGAGCTGACCGACGCGGGACAAATTATCGCAACGCAAGCCCAGCAGATCGTGACCTCCTTTCAGAATCTGATGGCAGAGCTTGACGACTTGCGTAATTTAAAGAAAGGACATCTTCGTATTGGGCTTCCGCCGATGGTGGGGGCGAGTTTTTTTCCGAGGGTGATTGGGGAGTTTCATCAACGTTATCCCGACATTACGATTCAATTATTTGAGGACGGCGCCAAAAAAGTAGAGCAAGACGTCGCCAAGGGATTACTGGATGTGGGCGTGGCCGTATTGCCGACCGTGGAGGCGGAGCTGAGCTATTTTCCGTTCGTGGAAGAGAAGCTGAATCTAGTCGTCCATCCCTCGCACCGGCTGGCAGAACGGGAATGCGTCGAATTGGCTGAGCTAGCCCCGGATGGGTTCGTGTTGTTCCGTGAGGACTTTACACTGCATGACCGTATCATCGGGGCGTGCGCGAAGGTCGGGTTCCATCCGCATATCATTTACGAGAGCTCCCAATGGGATCTAATCAGTGAAATGGTGGCGGTCGGTCTCGGCATCACCTTGCTGCCGGAAACGATTTGCCGCGAAATCGACGACGAAGGCGTGCGGATTATCCCGCTCGTCAACCCGGTGATTCCGTGGAAGCTTGGCATTATTTGGCGTGACGATCGGTATTTGTCTTTCGCTACTCGGGAATGGATCCGGTTTGCACAGGAGGTCCTGACGTCACATTCGGAATAAATCGAGAGTGCATGCAGTGAACGGTTGTTTGAAAAGGTACATATTTCCCGGGAATTTGACAGATAGTAAGGGCGAATGTCGAATTTCGAATACCTTGAAAAGCATGAAGGAGAGACAGCTGTGAAGTTTGCTTTAATCTGTTCATTGCTGGTCAGTTTGTTGTTCGGAACAGGGGTCCCTGTGGCGGATGCCCAAGCGGACGTTGCTCATCATTTCGGATTTAAAAAGAGCGTTGGCGGTCAGCTCCCCTCTATTAATGAGGAAGGGTTCAAAGATATTATCGACAAGCACGGCGCGATTTTCTTCGGTGATCCTTCGAGCAAAGTGTTGTTTCTGACGTTTGACAACGGATACGAGAACGGGTATACCGCCCCGATTCTGGATACGTTGAAGGCGAAGAAGGTACCGGCGATATTTTTTGTCACTGGCCACTACATCAAAGATCAGCCGGAGCTGCTAAAGCGCATGGTTGCTGAGGGCCATTTGATCGGCAACCACTCCTGGAGCCACCCGGACATGACGACGATCTCCGATGCCCAGATTCGGGAGGAGCTGGAGAAGGTCAAAAGCGCCACGGCAAAGGTCACCGGGCAAGCCAAGATGGACTTCTTGCGCCCGCCTCGCGGGATATTCAGCGATCGAACGCTGCGTGTGACGAAGGAGCTGGGGTATACGAATGTGTTCTGGTCCGTGGCTTATAAGGACTGGGATGTGAACGACCAACGCGGAGCGGATTATGCTTATCAGAAGGTGGTATCGCAGCTGCATCCCGGCGCCGTGATCCTCCTGCACTCCGTCTCCAAGGACAATGCGGCGGCACTGGGAGCGATCATCGATGAGGCTCGCCGGCAAGGCTACGAGTTCAAGAGTCTGTATGAGTTGAAACCAGGGCAGTCGCGTCCATAACTCTGTTTCCCACTTCGACCGTAACAATCGGGCATTTCGACCGGTTGGGGCGGTCTTTTTTTTTGGTTCTATGTCCGAAATTTGACGGCGCTTGACTTCGCTTAGGCGGGTTATTATAATTAGCTTTGCAAATAAATAGGATACCTAAATATTAAATAATGAAAACAAATGAACAGGAGGGGTTGATTTGTTCACCGGTGACAACTCGCAGGCGCAGCGGCTGCTGAAGACGTTTCACCGCTTTCGGAGAATGGATCTGAGCAAACTTACGCCATCGGAGTTTAAACCCAGCGAAGTCCGATTGATGTTTTATATTTTGCATGGCATGGAGAAGGATGAGCGTGGCGTAACGATTTCAGAGCTGAGCGCGATGCTGGAGGTGGCTTCTCCGACAGTCACGCCACTCGTTCGCAGCTTGGAAGAGCGCGGGATGGTGCTGAGGTATAACGACAAGGAGGACCGCCGGGCGGTTCGCGTTAAGCTGACGGAGCAAGGAATCGCACATATTAAGGAGCTTGCCAAGAAAAGATCGGCCCAAATCCAAGGGTTGGTCGAATTTTTGGGCGAGGAGAAAAGCCAGCAGTTAATTGAACTGTTGGAGCAGGTGTACATGTATATCGAAATGAAGGCCAACCCTAATAAGAGTCAAGAGCAATGATATGAATAGACATGTGGAGATGATGGGAATTGATCAAACTTTTCCGCAATTTGAAACCCTACCGCTGGCTTGTGGTAGCGGTGCTCGTATTCGTCTTCTTCCAGACGTTATCCGAGCTGTATTTGCCAACGCTGATGTCCGACATCGTAGATAATGGGGTCGTAAATGGAGATACTCCGTATATTTGGAAAATCGGCGGTCTGATGCTGCTGGTTGCACTTGGAGGCATGGCCTGCTCCATCGCCGCCAGCTACTATTCTGCCAGAGCGTCAACCGGGTTCGGGAAGCTGCTCCGGGGCAAGGTGTTCAAGCATGTATCAAACTTTTCGCTAGAGGAGTTTGATCGCATCGGCACTGCCTCGCTGATTACCCGTACGACCAACGATATTACCCAAGTCCAGCAAGTGCTGATTATGATGCTGCGGATGATGGTTATGGCGCCGATGATGTGTCTGGGCGGCATTATTATGGCCGTCTCGAAGGACGCCACGCTGTCGCTGGTACTGGTAGTGGTTCTGCCGGTCTTGGCCGGAGCGATCTTCCTCATCGCACGGAAAGGACTGCCTTTATTTAAAGCGATCCAGAAAAAAATCGATAAACTGAACCTCGTTATGCGCGAAAGCCTGACCGGGATTCGCGTCATCCGTTCGTTTAATCGGACGGACTACGAGAGCAAACGGTTCGACGCGGCCAACCTCGACTTGACCGATACGTCGATCAAGGTCAACAAAATTATGGCGTTTATGATGCCGGTCATGATGCTGGTGATGAACCTGTCCTCCGTAGCAATCATCTGGTTTGGCGGGCTGCGGATCGACTCTGGACATATGCAAGTTGGGGATCTGATGGCATTTCTCCAGTACGCCATGCAAATCATGTTCTCGCTGGTGATGGTCTCGATGATGTTCGTGATGATTCCACGGGCGTCAGCTTCAGCCAGCCGGATCAACGAAGTGCTGGATATGGTTCCGGTGATCAAAGATTCGGCGAAGGGCAAATCTTCATCGACTGAGGTCAAAGGGCTGGTCGAGTTCCAGAATGTGACCTTCAGCTATCCGGGTGCGGAGCAACCGGCGGTGCAGGATCTTACGTTTACCGCCAAGCCGGGACAGGTTACGGCGATCATCGGCGGGACGGGCTCCGGGAAATCCACGTTGATCAGCTTGATTCCGCGGTTTTATGATGTGCAGGAGGGAAGTGTCCGGATAGACGGTGTGGATGTCCGTGATATGACCCAAGAGGAGCTGCGCAGCAAAATTGGGTTTGTCCCGCAAAAAGCGGTGTTGTTCACTGGAACGATCAGCGAGAACATCCGTTATGGCAAAGAGGATGCGACTGACGAAGAAGTGCGGCGCGCCGCGGATATTGCCCAGGCGACCGACTTTATTTCCAAGATGGAGCAAGGCTTTGAATCGCCGATCGCTCAGGGCGGCACCAACGTGTCGGGCGGTCAAAAGCAACGGCTGTCGATTGCGCGGGCTTTGGTTCGTCCGGCGGAAATTTATATTTTTGACGACAGCTTCTCGGCTCTGGACTTCAAGACCGATGCGAAGCTGCGGGCAGCTTTAAAGGAAGAGACGAAGGAGGCTACGGTGATCATCGTGGCACAGCGGGTAAGCACTGTGCTTGACGCGGACCAAATCATCGTTATGAACGAGAGTCAAATCGCTGGCATCGGCACACACCAGGAATTGATGGAAACTTGCGATGTCTATAAAGAAATTGTGTATTCGCAGCTTTCGGAGGAGGAGATCGCATGAGTCAGGAGCAATCATCGAATAAACGCAGATTCGGCGGTCCTCGTCCGGGGCATGGTCCGGGTCATGGCGGCCCCCGCATGGGGATGCCGGTGGAGAAAGCGAAGGATTTCAAAGGAACCCTAAAACGGTTGATCCGATACTTAAGACCACATAAATATCAATTAATGGCTGTATTTGTGATGGCCATTCTGAGTACGCTGTTCAGCATTTTTAGCCCCAAGGTGATGGGGAAAGCGACAACCAAGCTGTTTGAAGGAATTGTTGCGAAGGTTCAAGGGGTTCCCGGCGCGGAGATCGACTTTCATTATGTATGGCAGATCATCATGATCCTGATCGGATTGTATGTGCTGAGTGCGTTGTTTGGGTATGTCCAACAGTATTTGATGGCCGGCGTGGCTCAGAAGACGGTGTATGACCTGCGGAAGGATGTAAACGCCAAGCTGAACAAGCTGCCGCTCAAATACTTTGACGCTCGAACACACGGGGAAATTCTCAGCCGGGTCACCAATGACGTCGACAACATTGCCGGAACGTTGCAGCAAAGCTTGACGCAGCTGATCACCTCGGTCCTGACGATCATCGGGGTGATCGTGATGATGCTGTCGATCAGCCCGCTGATGACCTTGATTGCGGTGCTGACGCTGCCGCTGAGCATTGTGGCCATCACCTCAATCGCCAAACGTTCGCAGAAGCAGTTTGTCAGACAGCAAAAAGAACTTGGCCAACTGAACGGCCATGTTGAAGAAATGTATACCGGCCACAAGGTAATTAAGGCGTTTGGCCGCGAACCGAGATCGCTGGAGCAATTCGACACCATTAACGAACGGCTGTATGAAGCCGGTTGGAAAGCGCAGTTTATCTCCGGCGTAATCATGCCGATCATGAGCTTTATCGGCAACATCGGATACGTGCTAGTGTCGGTGGTTGGCGGGATCCTTGTGACCAAGAAATCGATAGAAATCGGGGACGTACAGGCGTTTATCCAGTACGCCCGTCAGTTCACGATGCCGATTACGCAAACAGCGAACATCGCTAACATCATCCAGTCGACCGTGGCTTCTGCGGAACGGGTGTTTGAAATCCTGGATGAAGAAGAGCAGGTGCCGGAAGTGGCGAACCCCGTGGTTCTGGAAAAGCCTCGCGGCGACGTGGCGTTCAATCACGTTCAGTTCGGCTACGATCCGGAGCATTTGCTCATCGAAGATATGAACATCGACGTGAAACAGGGACAAACGATCGCCATCGTTGGGCCAACCGGCGCCGGCAAAACAACGTTGATCAACCTGTTGATGCGCTTCTATGAAGTGAATGGCGGTTCGATCACCGTGGACGGAGTGAACATCGCCGAGATGAGACGCGGTGACCTGCGCAGTCTGTTCGGCATGGTCCTGCAGGATACGTGGCTGTTTAATGGCACGATCCGTGACAACATCGCTTATGGTCGGGAAGGAGCCACCGATGAAGAAGTGGTGAAGGCCGCCAAAACGGCGTACGCCGACCACTTTATCCGTACGCTGCCGGGCGGTTATAACACCGTGCTGAATGAGGAAGCATCGAACATTTCGCAAGGGCAGAAGCAGCTCTTGACGATCGCCCGGGCCATCCTGGCAGATCCGGCGATCCTCATTCTCGACGAAGCTACAAGCAGCGTCGACACCCGGACTGAGGTGCAAATCCAAAAAGCGATGAAAGAGTTGATGAAAGGCAGAACCAGCTTCGTCATCGCCCACCGCCTTTCCAGGAGATCACCAAGCAGAAGCAAGGGATCCCGAATATCGGCAAGCTCCGGAT
>NZ_JAWDJI010000157.1:0-1844 GCF_032465655.1 Paenibacillus sp. 3LSP
AACATGAAATCGGAATGTGGATAACTCAGGCCTGTGGATAACCCGCCATCGCACTACGGAATGCCTGTTTCAATGCGTTTTTGGAGCCGGGCTTTTAAGTCTTCTTACGTTCTGATGTGATCCTGCGTTTTTTTGCACAACCCAAAGAAGACCTGATTTTTACAGGTCGAAATGCCGTTATGGCCAGGGATGAATCGAACCGTTAGGCCGCATGTAGAGTCGGAATGAAGCTTATGGCCAATGCTCTGAGCTTTTGCTGCATCGCATCGACGATTCCAGCGAGCGTCGGATTCGGCGCAAGCCGGATATGCTGGTAGCGACCGGAGCCGACCACATTGCCGGGTACCCGGATCACCGCTCGGCGAATCGTTTGGACTTCGCACCGCTGCAAGGTTTCCGGCATCAGCGTCTGTTTGAACCAGACCATCACGTTGTAGGCAATGGCCTTGATCCAGCTGAACAGCAGGTTGCGGAGCATGGAATGTTGGCTGTTTTGTTCCACCGCATAACCTTCTTTCAATTCATCGATGCGATTCTCGATGTTGGCGCGCTTGTTGTACGAGCGAAGCAGCATGAGCGGCTTGAGATCGGTATTGGTGACAATGGCTTGGAAGGAATAGGTCGTGAGAGCCATCGTCAATTGGCCATCGGTTGTACGCTCGGTTTCGTGGGCTTCCCGGTAGATGACACAGCGCCTGGCTTTCTCCCAGTTGGTAAGGAGAATCGGGATGTCGGCAGCAGCCCAACGATCATTCTCGTCTGCGAACGTAATGTGCTCTTCCTTTTCGTTCAGCGTCTCCCAAAAGGCGGGATGCTGCTGCAGATAAGCGATGGCCTTCTTGACGGTCGCTTTCTTCGGGAGCTTGAAGATGTACTGCCAGCCGCGTTCTTCGGCGTACGCCATGACAGCTTCGTCGGCAAAACCGCAGTCGGCCCGGATGCCTTCGACGATCCATTCCGGCGGCAGCATCGCTTCGACTTCTTTAACGAACGAGAGCAAATCCTTCATGCCGTTCATGTTGCCGGGATTCAGTTGCAAGTGGATCAGCTCGCCGCTTCCGGCGATGAAAGCAACCCGGATCTTGTACGAGGGACGTCCGTGGTAACGCGGATTGTAGCCGTTTGTCGCGCCTTCCTGCTCCCCGAACAGCGTGATGACCGTGTCGTCGATGTCGATCCAGACCAGGCGCTTTTCGCCCGTCCGCGCCTTATGTGCCAGCAAATCCCGGTTTAACGCGACAAGCTGAATCAGATGGCTCCAGGTGAGTTTGCCCAGGAAATTGCGAAAGGTGCTTTCGTCAGGAAAACGCTCGATGCCGGTAACGATCTGGTAACCAGGGTCCGACTGCAGGGCATTCATATGTGAAAAACGTGTGTGGCCGAGTAGCGCGCAGTCCAGCAGGTGATCGACGAGCTTTTCGGCCGTGTAGACACAGTTGGCTGTTTGTTCCAGATGAACGTGACTCTCAATAAGGGTGTCCAGACCGATGAGTTCCTTGAACCTGGCAAGGAACTGGAAGTTCCCGGCTTCCGTGACGGTGTTGTTGTCGAATGTGACCGGTCTCAACTTCTTCATGATCTGCTTGATTCGGCGACGCTCCGCAAGAATTTCAATTCGGCGTTCGCGGCGTGATTTTCGTTCTGGCGCATGGTTCGTTGCTTGTGGTACCATGTTGCTAGGGACACTTCCTCTCGTTGGTTATTCGTGGTGGTTTAACCTTTGACAAGAGGCTTGCAGTGTCCTGTTTATTTTGCAAAAAAATTGGCAACTTTTTATGACGAAAATGCCTTGTCACAACGTGAATCTCTCAGATTTTGGCTAGGCTACATTCCGAATTCATGTT
>NZ_JAWDJI010000158.1:0-17039 GCF_032465655.1 Paenibacillus sp. 3LSP
GGTTCGCGTTCCAGGCATCTTAAATGACTGCCCACGCTAGCTTGACACTGACAATGAGTTTCACGTGATTGTCCCCCTAGGTATGTATTCGTATAATGGATATGACCCGTGTAATTTTTACTGAAAAAACATGAGGAGGTTTTTTCCGTTGTCGCTGGAAATTGAACGCAAGTTTCTGTTGCCGGCGTATCCGGAGCAACTGATTCGGGAGGGAGAGCTGGTGGTACGGTCGGAACATGCGATCGACCAGACGTATCTAGCCCTGCATGAGGATCAGGAGCTGCGGGTTCGCAGAATCGAGGACTTGCGTACCGGAGAGATTCAATTTACACATACCTTCAAAAGAGGGTTTGGCCTGTCCCGGGAAGAAGTGGAGGTATCCATTTCGGAAGGGTTGTATCAGCAAATTATCGGGATTCATCAGGCCATTCCTTTAACCAAACGACGGGTGACTGCCGAATGGGACAAGCGTACAGTCGAGATCGACGTTTACGACCAGATCGATTTTATCGTTCTTGAAGTGGAATTCAGCTCAGAGGAGGAGGCGCGGTCCTTTGAGCCGCCGGCCTGGTTTGGCCCGGACATCAGCACCAGCAAGGAATACAGCAACAAGAAGGTATGGCGCGATTTACAAGCCCGCAAAAAAGAGACCTGACATCCTCAGGTCTCTCGTTCTATGACAGTTCTCTATTCCAGCGCCAGTCCGCCGCCTTCCCGCAGCAAAAAACCGTAGTTATTGCGGACGAACTCCAGCACTTTATCGCAGATGATCCGGTGCCCGTCTTCATTTGGATGGATGCCGTCCGAGCAGAGGAACTTCGTGTAATCAGGGTGCTCGAGAAAAGCGCCGCGTACGTCGATCATTTTGGTCTTGGTCATTTCCGATACTTTCAGAATCGTTGAATTGTACCGTTCCTGCCACCAATAAATCTTCGTGACACTCCCCAGCCATTTCAGGATGTTCTTCTCCGCTTCCGGGTCGTTGCGGCTGACCCATTTGAAGTAATTGTCGGCGTTGAGCGGCGGCAAGCTCATCAGGACCGGGACAATGTTCTGACTCTTTACGAATTGGATCGCTTCGGTCAGCATTTTCTCAAATAGAGGAAAGTCGGTTTTCGGGTGGTGTTCCGCCTCGGGATGCGCAGCAATTTCGTTCCAGTTGAAATCACAGTCATTGCCTCCATACTCGATTAAGATGATGTGGGGTTTATCCTTCTCCACGTCCCGCTTCAGGTTCGTGAGCCCCTTCATTAACGTGTTACCAAACCGCGCGGTATTATGAACCGCACCCTTCAATTTCTGCTGCAGCAGCGATACATAGTTGTTCTCCAGGACGACGTACTTACGGCGTTGTTCATCGTAGATGACGCCTTTGGAAATGGAGTCTCCGCTGACCATATACTTGATTTCATTTTTGGAAAAAAACTTGCTGTCGTTGATCACAATATCACCCCTCTTAAACCCCGAAACCTTGTTCATTTCGTTATATCTATTGTAGATGAGTTCTCTTCGCCTGTGCAAGTAAACAGTTCGTATTAACAAGAAAACGGAAGCATGCGAAAGTGGACAAGTCTAACCGGGAATGAGAGAATACGAGTGAAGCAACCATGAACAAAGGGAGGAAATCAGTTTGATACGTTTCGCCACGATTGGAACGAACTGGATTACGGAACGTTTTATTCAGGCAGCACTGGAAACGGAGCAATTTGCCTTAACGGCGGTTTACTCCCGGACCGAGGAGAAGGGCAGAGAGTTTGCTGCCAAGTTTGGCGACCCGCAGGTCTATACGGATTTGAAAGCCTTAGCGGCCAGCTCTGACGTCGATGCCGTTTATATCGCCAGCCCGAATTCCTTTCATGCGGAGCAGGCCATCTTGATGATGGACCACGGCAAGCATGTGTTATGCGAGAAGCCGATGGCGTCCAATGCGGCAGAGGTTCGCCGGATGATCGAAGCGGCGCGTCGCAATGATGTGTTGTTGATGGAGGCGCTGAAGTCGACGCTGATGCCGAACTTCCGGGCCGTGCAGGATAATTTGTACAAAATCGGCCAGGTGCGGCGTTATTTTTCAAGCTATTGTCAGTATTCTTCGCGGTATGATGCCTTTAAGCAAGGCAAGGTGATGAATGCCTTTAATCCCGCGTTTTCTAACGGGGCATTGATGGACCTCGGCATTTATTGTATCTATCCGATGGTGACACTGTTCGGGAAACCGGAATCGGTGCAGGCTTCTGCGGTGATGTTGTCTTCGGGCGTGGACGGAGAAGGCAGCCTTGTTGTGCGATATCCGGAGATGGACGGCGTGATCATGTATTCGAAAATTACCGACTCCTATCTGCCAACGGAAATCCAAGGGGAAAACGGTACGATCGTGATCGATCGGATCAATCAGCCCTATGAGGCTAAAATTCTGTACCGTGACGGTACAACTGAAGAATTAACCTGCTTCCAGCCGCAGGAGTCGATGTACTACGAGGCGCTGGAGTTCATTGAGCTGATTCTAAGCGGCAAGCGGGAGAGCCAGATCAATACCCATGCCCGTTCGCTAGCCGTTGCCGAGCTGATGGAGGAAGCCAGACGCCAGTTCGGATTGCGGTACGCGGCGGACGAGGACCAAGCCTGAGTCGTCGTTGGCCAGTCTGCTGGAATTGTCCTCAATGATTTAGCCCAAGCCGATAGATCGGTTTGGGCTATTTGCGTTCTGACGCATCCTCTCTTATGGGGTTGCTTTTGCACCATTATCCCCATGAGTCAGGTAGGCAAGTAGGGCAAGTGTGGGAGTAGTGGGGCAAGAAGATCATCAGAGATCCCCTCCTCAGTCTAACTCCAATTTCCCTGAGTATAAGGGATAATCATGAAAAAGGAGCGTTGGAGATATTTGCGCCCCCCCAAACTGACACAAATTCCCGTTGCAACCGCTTACATACTGAGATAGGATTATCGGAAGAGGTGAACTGGTTCATGAAGGACAAGAAATGGCTGGCGGGCATCATGATCTGCATCGTGGTTTTGGTCTATTTGTTTATCGGCTTTGCCAGGTACTCGGGGAAAATCGGCAGCATTGTCAAGGAGCTGCAAGGGCAGCCCGCGAGCGGAGAGCCACGCTATCATATCGTGCTGATCGAGCAAGAGCGCTACCATCCCTATTGGGAAATGGTGGAGAAAGGTGCAGCGGAGGCGGCGGAGAAGTATGGAATCGACATCGAGTTCACGGGACCAGTGCGCAACAACATGGAAGAGCAACTGAACCTGCTGGAAAAAGCGATCGCCGCCCGCGTCGACGCGATTATCGTGCAGGGGCTCAATGAAGAGCGGTTTACGCCGGTCATCGATAAGGCGGTACGCCGCGGCATCCCCGTCGTGACCATCGACACCGACGCGCCAAACAGCCAGCGGCTGACTTATGTCGGCACTGACAATTTAGCCGCGGGCGAGCGCCTGGGTCGCCTTGTCGTGGAGACGACTGGCGGGATTGGCAAGATCGGCGTGATCATCGGCAGCGATCAGGCCGCCAACCAGCTGCAGCGGCTGGACGGGCTGAAGAAAATCGTCGCCGAACACGAGGGGCTGGAGATCGTGGACGTTCGCAGCTCGAACATCTCCCACATGGAGGCGATTCAGCAGGCGGCCAACATGCTCCGGAACCATCCGGAGATCACCATTATGGTTGGCACCAGTGCAACCGATGCGCTTGGCATGCTGCAGGCGGCCAAAAACCGCGACGACCTGACGATTATCGGCTTCGACAATCAGAAGGAAACGCTGGAAGCGATTCGCAAAGGGGAGATCGAAGCGACGGTTGCGCAGCAGCCTTTTTTGATGGGAGAAACGGCGGTTCGGCTGCTCTATGAGCATTTCGGGGGACAACTGCTGAAGAAGGCCTACTTCACGGAAGTGAAAGTGCTAAATGCGCACAATGTGGAGGAGGGCGAGAGTTTATGAGCATCCGCCGCAAATTGTTTCTGTTTATTCCGTTGTTGGTGCTGGTGATGAGTTCGGTGTCCTTCTTCCTGTTCCAAAGCGGAAAGAGTGTTCAAGAGAGCTATCACCTGATGATGAAGCGCATCCTGCTGTACAAAGAGATCTCCTACGAGGTGGGGGAGAACATGCGGTCGATGAACCGATTCATTATGCAGTTAGATCAGGAGAGCTTGCCCGAAGTCGTTAAGCATTTGAATGCGGTCAAATCCTTGCGATCGGATCTCGATGGACTCCGGACGATTGGCGGAAGCGACCTGGCCCTCGCCAATTATCGCAACCTGATCGACACCTTCCTGGAGCAGGCCGAGGCGATGATTGAGCGGATTAGCTACGAGGATTCCGATACGATGGCCGGGGCTTATATCGAAGCGGAGCAGACACAGCGTTTTATCCGCGAGGAGGCGCAGGAGCTGGTCGACTTGGAGCTGGAGCAATATAAACCGATCTACGAAGAGATGATGGACGCGACCGGAAATCTGAACAAGCTGGGCATTCTATTGGTGGTGACGGCAGCGGCATTCAGCATTCTGCTGGCGATTTGGCTGTCACGCAGCATTACCAATCCGATCCGCCGGCTGGTCGCGACCGCCAAACAGATTTCTAAGGGGCGGATGGACACGAAGGCGCCGGAGAGCGACAGCAACGATGAGATCAGTATTTTGTGCCGGGCGTTTAACGGGATGATCGACAATATCCAGCAGTTGATGGCGGAGAATATTAACAACTTGGAGAAGGACCGACTGGTGAAGGAGCTGGAGCTCAAGACGCTGCAAAGCCAGATCAATCCGCATTTTTTATTTAATACTTTAAACTCGATTTCCAAGCTCGCCTATCTCGAAGGGGCGACTAAGACAAGCGATCTGGCTGTTTCCGTATCGCGTCTGCTGCGCTACAACCTGCAGAAGCTGGACCAGGCGGTTCCGCTGCGCGAGGAGGTGGCCCATGTGACGGAATACATGAACATCCAGAAGGCGCGCTTCCGCGATCGGATTGCCTTCAAGATGAACATCGACGAACGGACATTGGACGGGCGAGTTCCTTGCTTAACCCTTCAGCCAATTCTGGAGAACGCTTTTGTTCACGGCATCGAGCATATGGAGGAAGGAGCTGTGCTGGAGCTGGCGATTCGCCTTGGTGAGGAGGATCGGGTCGAAATCGAGATCCGCGATAACGGGGTTGGCATGAGCCGAGAAACGGTGGATCGGCTGCTGCAATCGGTTCGCGGAGACGCTCCGCAATTTGGTGGTAAACGGCATTCGACCGGCCTGGGTACGCATAATGTGTTCAAGCGGCTGCATTTATTTTTTGACGGTGAGGAACAAATCGAGATCGACAGCGAGGAAGGGGCAGGCACCGCCGTCCGGTTCACGCTGCCACTGCGCATAGGGATTTCATAGGACGGGAAGGGGGAATCCGAAATGTACACTTTGCTGATTGCGGATGATGAAGCATTGGAACGAGAAGGTCTGGAAATGATGATCCGTCACGCGATGCCGGATACGTTCCGGTTTGTTCATGCGGAGAACGGGCGCAGGGCGATCCAGTTGGCGGAGGAGGAACGGCCGGATTTTATTTTTATGGATATCAAAATGCCCGGGATTCAAGGATTGGAAGCGGTACGGGAGATCATGGCCCGTCAACCGGGGGCTCGGGTGGTGATTATCACGGCCCATGATTATTTTGCCTATGCGAAGGAGGGGTTGGCGCTTGGCGTGCGGGAATATCTGCTGAAGCCGGCCCGGCGGGAAGAAATTCTAGACGTATTGAAGCATCTGATCGCTGAAACCGAAGAGGCTAAGCGGGCCCGGGATGAGCAGCTCTCCTTGCAGGAGAAGCTCTCTCATCTATTACCGCTGGCGGAGAACGAGCTGTCGCTGATGTTGATGCTGGAATATGCGCAGGAGGTAGAAGCCGACCAACTGGCTCGGATGCTGAACCTCCAGTGGCGGAAGGGCTATGCGATGGTCCTGTCGTTTGCGAAGCATAACCCCAAAGAATGGGCCAGCTTCCAGGTGGCTAAGAAGGAGATTTACGAAGCGGTCAAGCAATGGGCGAAGCCGGGGTTGTCCTGCCTAGTCAGCCCGGTGGTGGGTCATAAGATTGCTTTGTTTATCCCGTTGCCGCCGGGACGGCCGGGGTATGAGCAGCGGGTGATGGCGCTGGAATGGGGCGAGCGGTTGCGCAGCCAGGTGGAGGAGCGCTTTGGGCTGCCGCTGTCTGTTGGGATCGGCGGCGTTCGCGAGGGCTGGGACGGGCTAAGCCGCTCGTACCGCGAAGCGGTCCGCGTCTGCGCGGAGGAGCAGGATATCGTCTGCGTTCGGCATTATGACGATATCGCCGAAAGCTCGGGCAGCCCTGCGATTTCGCTGGATGAGGAGAAGAAGCTGCTGGATGCATTGCTGCAGCAGGACAAATCCGAAGCTGCCGAGCGCTTAAACCTGTTATTTGAACGCCTGCAGGAGGAGCGTTCGGATGATTTTCCGCATCTGCGCGGGGATGTAATTGGGCTGCTCCTCTATTTGAGCCGCGGCGTGGAGGCAGGGGACGGTCCCGAGTTAATTGAGGATCTTCGCGCTTGCGAGAATGCGGAAGTGCTGCGGGAACGCGTACTGCACCGGCTTGGCATCTGGATGGATAGCCTGCGGGAACGAAAGGAACACAGCCGTTCACATGTGGTGCAGCGGGCGATCCTGTTCGTCACCCAGCGGTTCAAAGAAGAGATCTCGATGGAGCAAACGGCGGAATATGTGAATCTCAGTCCTTACTACTTCAGCAAATTGTTTAAGCTGCAGACCGGAGAGAATTTCAGCGACTATCTCACCCGACTGCGGATTGAGGAGGCGAAGCGGCTGATCGCCGAGCGCTCGTTAAGTCTGAAGGAAATTTGTTATGAGGTAGGCTACAAAGATCCCAATTATTTTAGCCGGGTATTCAAGAAAGCCGTCGGCATTAGCCCAAGCGAATATCGTCAGCAAATCGAAACGGAATAATAATGCTTCCGTGCAGTTCAGTGAGTCCTTGTCCCAGACAAGGACTTTTTTGTTGTGATTGCACAAAAAAATCCAGTGAAAGCATCGATTATGAAAGCATTTACATCCGATGGCAAAGGAATGCAGAACAAGCGCAAACGAGTGCAGGCTTTGACCGAACCGAAGTAAGGGAAGCAGTGCTACGATATTCATGTAAGCGCAATCATTACTCAATTCTTCAAAAAGAAGGGGCGTAGGCATAGTGAAAAAACACAGTCATTTTGTACGGTTAAGTTTGGCGGCCATTTTGTTGGCTTCCACCCTGGCAGGTTGCGGAATTGTCTCGGATGGCAGTGCCAACAGCGGGAAAGCAACGAACAATGCGGGCAGCGCGGCTGGAGGCAAGGACGACGGGAAAATCGTGATCGGGATGTCCATGGACACCCTGAAGGAAGAACGCTGGCAGAAGGACCGGGATTTATTCACCGCTAAAGTCGAAGAGCTCGGGGGCGAAGTGAAGGTGCTTGCGGCAAACGGTGACGATGCAACCCAGTTGAGCCAAGCTGAGCAGCTGATTTCGCAAGGCGTTGACGTATTGGTCGTCATCGCGCATAACGCGGAAGCGACTGCACCGATTGTGGAAAAAGCGCACAAAGAAGGCATCAAGGTCATCGCATATGACCGTTTGATTCGCAACTCGGACGTTGACTACTACATTTCCTTCGATAACGTTCGGGTCGGCGAACTCCAAGCCCAGGCTGTCATTGACGCCGCACCAAAGGGCAACATCGTATACATCGGCGGTGCGGACACGGACAACAACGCGCACATGTTTAAGGAAGGCGCGATGAACGTGCTGAAGCCGCTGGAGGAGAAAGGCGACATCAAGATCGTCTATGACCAGTTCTCCAAGGACTGGAAGCCGGAGGAAGCGCTGAAGAACATGGAGAACGCGCTGACTGCCAATAACAATGACATCCAGGGCGTAGTTGCTGCAAATGACGGTACGGCCGGCGGGGTTATCCAAGCGTTAAACGCCCAAGGGATGGCCGGCAAAATTCCGGTATCCGGGCAGGATGCAGACTTGGCTGCAGTTCAACGGATCGCTGAAGGAACGCAGCTGATGACCGTCTACAAGCCGATTAAATCGATTGCCACCACCGCTGCGGAAATGGCTGTTGCAGCCGCCAAAGGCGAGGAAGTCAAAGCCGATAAAACGGTCAACAACGGTAAAATTGACGTGCCTTCCGTGTTGCTGGATCCTATTCCAGTCAACAAGGATAGCCTGAATGTCGTAATTGATGACGGGTTCCACAAGCTGGAGGACGTGTACAAAAACGTACCCAAGGATCAATGGCCGAAGTAATACGAACCGGATACCCGGTTAGGGCGGAAGCGGCGAAAATCAGGGAGCGCTTCGGCGCCTCCTTGGTTTCGCGCTATTCGCCGATCCTTAGGCGAATGAAGGAGAGCTAAGCCTATGTATGTATTGGAAATGGTGAACATCAGCAAGGAGTTTCCTGGCGTGAAAGCCCTTGACCGCGTGAACTTCCAGGTGCGTAAAGGGGAAATTCACGCGCTGTGCGGCGAGAACGGAGCGGGTAAATCTACGCTGATGAAGGTGCTAAGCGGCTTGTACCCAGCCGGCACCTACAGCGGGGACATCGTCATCGGCGGCGAGAAGAAGCAGTTCCAAGGCATTGCCGATGCGGAAAAAGCCGGCATCGCCATCATTCACCAGGAGCTGGCGCTCGTGAAGGAGATGACGGTGGGCGAGAATATTTTCTTGGGGACAGAACCTACCAAACGCGGCGTGATCCAGTGGGATGAGCTGTATCATAACGCGGCGCAATGGCTGAAGCGGGTTGGACTCAATATTTCTCCGGACACCAAAATCGGCAGTCTCGGCATTGGCCAGCAGCAATTGGTGGAGATTGCCAAGGCGTTGTCCAAGCATACGCAGATTTTGATTCTGGATGAACCTACGGCCGCTTTAACGGAAAGCGAAGTGGCGATCCTGATGGACATCTTAAATCAGCTGCGCAGCGAAGGGGTGTCTTGCGTATATATCTCGCACAAGATGCCGGAGGTGTTTGCTCTGGCCGACTCGATTACGGTGCTTCGCGACGGCCGCACAATCGCGACGCTGGATCGCAAGGAAACGAATGACGACCAGGTCGTATCGCTGATGGTCGGACGGGAGCTGACGGAACGGTACCCGCGGGTGGAGCATCGCCCATCGGATACCGTGCTGGAGGTTCGGAACTATAACGTGTGGCATCCGGAGAAGCGGAATCAGAGGGTGATTAAGGATGTCAGCTTCCAGGTGCGCAAGGGGGAAATCCTTGGCATCGCGGGGTTGATGGGGGCCGGGCGGACCGAGCTGGTCAGCAGCCTGTTTGGTGCTTACGGCGGCAAGGCGACAGGTGAGATTTTCGTCGAAGGCAAACCGGTGCGGATTCGCTCCGTCTCCGACGCCATTCGGGCCGGACTCGCCCTCGTCAGCGAGGATCGCAAGCGTCAAGGGCTCGTCATGGGAATGGACGTGAAGACGAACACCACGATGGCGACGCTAGCTAAGGTCTCGAAGTTTGGCGTGATTAACGATAACGAGGAAATCCGCTGGGGCTTGAAATATGTGCAGGATTTAAAGACGAAAACCGCGTCGTTGGAAACTCCGGTCGGCACGTTGTCCGGCGGGAACCAGCAGAAGGTCGTTGTCGGTAAATGGCTGATGTCTGACCCGAAAATTCTGATTATGGACGAACCAACCCGCGGCATTGATGTCGGGGCGAAATACGAGATTTATCATTTGATGAATCAGCTGGTTGACCAGGGCGTGGCGATCATCATGATTTCCTCGGAGCTTCCTGAGGTGCTCGGGATGAGCGACCGGATTCTGGTGATGAGTGAAGGCCGATTCGTCCGGGAGTTCGACTGGCGCGAGGCGACCCAAGAAAATATCATGCAAGCCGCTACAGGAGGGAAATAAACATGGAGCTTCAAAAGGAAATCGGTACACAAACGGACGGTTCGGCGGTGAAGTCGACGCTGTGGGGCAGCCTGTTCGGCAAAATGGACGTGCGCGCCTACACGATGGTGGGGGCGCTGGTGTTGATTTGGGTATTTTTTGGCCTGCTGGACCCCACCTTTTTGACGCCGCGGAACTTATCTAACCTGTTTACGCAAATGTCGGTGACCTCGATCTTGGCAATTGGGATGGTCTTGGTCATCGTCGCCGGGCATATTGACTTGTCGGTGGGCTCTATCTTGGGGTTAACCGGCGGGCTTGCCGCGATCTTCAGCAACTGGCTGGAGCTTCCGGCGATTGTAGTCATTCTCGCGACGCTGGCGGCTGGCGCGATCTTAGGCTTGGTGCAAGGCTGGCTGGTCGCCTACAAAATGATCCCCGCCTTTATCGTCACATTGGGGGGCATGATGGTCTTTCGCGGGACGCTGATGGGCGTGACGAAATCGATGACGATCCCGGTCTCCGATAAAGTGCTGGCGCTGTTAGGTAACGCGTATTTTGCCTCGGGATTCGGCATCATCCTCGGGGTTTTAGCCATCGCTCTAATTGTATGGAGCACGCTGCGTAAACGCCGTTCTCGGCAGAAATATGGCTTCGAGGTGGCGCCGTTTGTGGTGGACGTGATCAAGATGGCAGCGCTCTCCCTGCTGGTTATCGCTTTCGTACTTGTGATGAATGCCTACAAAGGCATTCCGTTCCCAATCATCTTCGTTATCGTGCTGGCGGCTATTTTCTTCTTCCTGTCCACCAAAACGACCTTCGGCCGGCATATTTATGCCATTGGCGGTAACCTAGAAGCGGCTCGGCTGTCCGGTATCAACATCCGCCGCAAGACGATGACTGTCTTCCTGCTCAGCGGGTTACTGGCGTCCATCGCGTCGATTATCTTGACATCACGTCTGGCTTCGGCAACGATCACCGCCGGGAACATGGCAGAGATGGATGCGATCGCGGCATGCGTCATCGGCGGGACATCGTTGATGGGCGGCGCGGGGACGGTGCTCGGCGCTTTGATCGGTGCGCTCGTTATGACTTCGCTCGACAATGGGATGTCGCTGATGGGGCTGGAGTCGTTCTGGCAATACGTGGTGAAGGGTTCGATTCTCGTCTTTGCCGTATGGCTCGACATTTCCAACCGGCGTAAAGGGTTGAGATAAGAGGTTGATGAATAAAGACGGCACTTCTTAGGAACCTGTTCCTTTGTTGGGGAGCTCCTTGGAAGTGCCGTTTTTCGTTTCGTTTGGTTTGGCTTGGTTCTGTGGTTCGATTCTTAGGTTCGGTATTTTTTGGTTCGGTTCGCTTGACGGTCCTTTGGTGGCTTTAGCCGAGGCTTCGTTGTTAAGTTAATCGGTGACTTATTTATTGGTAGGTGACAATCAGCGCATTGCTGATTTTGCGGCCCGGCTGGGTCAGGTATTTACCGTTATAATATAAGCCGCTGGAAGCGCCGCCGTCGAGGTTCATCGCTTGGTACGCGCCGGCTTGCTTCATGATTTCTGCCAGCTGCGGAATCGTGGCGCCGCCGGTGGTCAGCAGGATCAGCTTATGGTCCTGCGTGATCCCTAAGGCGCTGCGGGCACCGCCGCCGGTGAGGATTTTCGGGTCCTTGAAGCCCTCAGCTTTAACGTCGATGGCCACTTTACCATTCACCACAAGTCGTGGTCCAGCTTGAAGCGCTCCTTCCATCGTGCCTGCGTTAAAGGCATCATTGAAGTCTTCGCCAGGGATTAACCGCGCCAGCAGGTTGGAGTCATAGGTGAAGATGGTGCGCTTGTCGCCGGAAGCCTTCATCTTCATCACGCCGCCGCTGACGATATAGCCGTAAGGCGCTTTGTAGGCGTTATCGGTGTAAGCGTTGAAGAACGTGCCGTTGATGGCGACAACCGCTTTGTGGCGCTTGGCGAGGCTGCTCAGCTCCTCAACCTTGCCAACTGCGTCGCCAGCGAGCGCGACCTTCAGGCGGACCTTGGGATCCATCAGCGAGATGGTGACCATCTGCGTAGAGAAGGAACGTCCGCCGACTTTGAACGTCTTGCGCGCGCTGACGATCGCCTTGGAGGCGCCAGCGCTGGTAAGCGCGCTGCGGCTTGCGTACGGCAGGGTCAAGCGGGCATCGCCTTGACCCAGCGTAATGGAGCCGACGGTCTTGTCCCATTCCGCCGGCAAATTGAACGTGGCGCTGACGAACTGCAGCGGCACGTAGGTTGCGCCGGCCAGGGTGAACGGCGCGTCGGCTAAGGCGACCGGCTCGCCATTGACTTCGGCTTTGGCGGAGCCGACCTTCAGGATCGCGGACGTGGCTTCGCCCTGCGCGATCGTCAGCTGCTGCCGGGCCGCATCCCACTGAACGCGGATGCCGTTCAGTCCGTCTAAGGCCCGGCTCGGCACAAACGCACGTCCGCTGGCTGAGTCCAGCAGGACGACGTTTTTGGCCGGCGCCGCCGTCGCTGTGCTTGCGGCGGTGGCGGGAGCCGGGGCGGCGGCCCAGCTGATGCCGCCGGAGAGGAGGCAGACTAGGGCGAGCGCTAGAAGCAACAGGCGTCTTGCATTGTTGCGAGAGAACATGCTCGTTTCGTTCATCAATGTGGTTTCTCCTTTTTTTATGTATATTGGAAATCGCTACTCTATCTAATATCGGAAAGGTACTCGATTTTTCATATACAAAATGGTGCGAATGAAGAAAAATTTGGAATATACTCGGTTTTTCATATAGATTTCGGATAGTATCCTTGAAATTGGGTAATTCTATATGAAATTTCATATATAATCCCTAAAAAAGGCCGAAATCGTTAAATTATACTCGATTTTTCGAGTACATTTGGTGTCGAGTGGGAGCGCGGCGAATAAACAGCTGTGCGAAGGAGAGTAGGACGGATATACAGGGGTAGAGAGAGTAGAGTGGATGAGCAACAGCGGAGATAGAGAGTAGCGTAGAGGGGTAACGGCAAGGTGCGAGAGAGTAAAGTGCATGAGTAACCGTAGTGAGAAAGGTAGAGTGGATGAGCAACAGCGGTGATAGAAAGTAGGGTAGATAGGTTCAACAATGTGCGAGAGAGTGAGTTGCGGATAAACATTAGTGGGGAGGGAACCAGGGCAAATAGCAACCATGCGAGGGGATAGTGCTGGCATTCAGGCTACAAAAAACGGTGCAAGGGGCAGTCCCTCACACCGCGCTATGGGCTTGATCTGCCACATTCGCCATTCACAGCTCATCTACCACTTTCGCCACCTGCACCCCGGTGGCCTCCGCCGCTCTCACCACGTTAGCGCATCATCCACCGGCGGCCTCCGCGGCTCTCACCACGTTAGCACATCATCCACCGGCAGCCTCCGTTGCTCTCACCACGTTAGCGCATCATCCACCGGCAGCCTCCGCGGCTCTCACCACGTTAGCACATCATCCACCGGCGGCCTCCGTTGCTCTCGCCACGCTCACGCATCATTCACCCGTAGCATCTGCCCCTCTCGCCGCGCTTACCACCGCGTTCGCCTTTCACCGCATATACAGCTTCTGGTAATACTCCTCCAGCATCCGCTTGGTGGAGAATGCCTCGCGGGTCGTTTCGATGCTGCGCCGCATCATCTGTACCCAGCGGGGGCGGTCCTTGTAGTAGGTCGGCACGACCCGGTTGAACAGCGTGTCGTAGAGCGCTGCGCTGTCATGCCGGTCCAGCTCGTTCGGGTCGGCTGACTCGAAGCCGTCGCCGATCTGCCAGCCGTTCTCGCCGTCCAAGCAGGCTTCCGGCCACCAGCCGTCAAGGGTCGAGCAGTTCAGCACGCCGTTGACGGCGGCTTTCATGCCCGAGGTGCCGCTCGCTTCCAGCGGCCGGCGCGGGTTGTTGAGCCAAACGTCCGCGCCGCGGGTCAGTTTGGCGCCGATCGTCATATCGTAGTTTTCCAGGAACACGACGCTGCCCGGATACCGTTTCATCATTGCCACCAGGTTGCTGACGATCCGCTTGCCCGTTTCGTCATTCGGATGAGCTTTGCCGGAGAAGACGAGCTGGATCCGTCCTGATTCAAGATAAGGTGAGATCAGGTCCGGCCGGGAAAAGATTAGGTCGCTGCGCTTATACGGCGCAGCCCGGCGCGAGAACCCGATCAGCAGCCGCTCCGGGTTCAGCTCCACTCCCGAGCGCTCGCGGATCAAATCGATCAGCTCGCGCTTTAACTCCATGTGGACGGCCCATAGATCGCCGCCCTCGTCATAAGCGCGGAGCATCCGCGGATCGGACCACGTCGGCAGGTGGATCGCGTTCGTGATCCCGATGATCTCCGAGCGACCGGCCACGTCCTTCCACATGCGGTTTGCGGTCTCCGCATGCAAGGCGGCTACCGCATTGGAACGGCGTGCGAGCCGCAGACCAGCAACGGTCATGTTAAACGGGTTGCCGCCAATCCGCTCCATCTGGTCGCGGCTTAACCCGTTGTAGGCAGACATCGTCTCCAGCAGATCCAGCCCATGGGCTTCATTGCCTTCCTTAACCGGCGTATGCGTCGTAAAGACGACGGATTCACGGGTATTCCGCCAAGCCGATTCGAAGGTGAGTCCGGCTTGCATTTTTTCGCGAATCAGCTCCGTGGCGGCCAAGACCGCATGCCCCTCGTTGAAATGGTACACCTCTACCGGGATGTTCAGTGCGCGAAGCGCCTTTACGCCTCCGATGCCCAGCACAATTTCCTGGGCAATTCTTTCCTCACCGAAGCCGCCGCCATACAAGCGGGCGGTAATCCAGCCGTTCCCGCTGCCCGGGAGGTCGGTATCCAGTAAATAGAGCGGATTATTGCCAAACTGTTCGGTTTTCCATACTTTGCAAGGAACTTCGGTATTTTTGATCGTCACCGTGACGGTAATGCCGGTGTCCTCCAGAAATTCATACTCATGATCCGTAAACGTATCGTAAGGCCGTCCATCCTCACCGATTCGCTGGTCGGTATATCCTTGCTTCCACTTAATGCCAATGCCGACGAGGGGAGCGCCGATGTCCTTGGCCCCTTTGATGAAATCGCCGGCGAGGATGCCTAGTCCCCCCGCATACATTTTAAAATCGGAATGAAGACCGTACTCCATGCTGAAATAAGCAACGGTAGGGAGTTGCCTTTCGCCCATGGGAATACCTCCTTTGCTATGCAAACGTCGTGTTGCACTGAAAGCGATTTACGCTATTAGTGTAGTCCGAAGGCGGGCGGAAGGTGACTGAAGGGGGCGTTTAAGCGCGTGAGAGTGAGAGGGAGGCGGCGGGAGTAGAGGACGGCTAAATGCTTTACCATCTGGCGATGCATCCAATCATATTAAGCAGGGCCCAAATCCTCCGGATGGAGATCGCTGTCAACGTAAGCCCGCTCCTGTTCTTCGTTGGCGATCGCTTGAATTTCTTCGGAGCCGATGTTGATGTAGACGTAACCGTCCTGGGCTTGCTTCTTTAAGGCTCGTTCCTTGAAATATTTTGGACTTGCCTCGCCCGCCTCCTCATCATAAACGAGCAGAATGCCGTCAGTCTTGCGGAACAGCAGCTCGTCCCGGCCTGTAAACTGCCAAGGACCAAGGTACCCCTCCTTACTTGCGGCTGCGTAATGGTCGACCTGGCGCAGAATTTGCGAATAGTAGTCCTTTTTCTCGTCGCTCCATTTCTCTTCTTGACGGCTGTAGGCGGTGATGATCGAGCATTTCAGCTGAGGATACCGCTTCTTCAACTCAAAAACAGCTTCGCAGGCCCACAGATCCACGCCGTATTGGCCAGGGGTAATGACCCATTCTAACCCTTCTTCGAGCAAGGGAATGAGGCGATTGATCATCGCTTGGCGGATATAGGGAATGCCAGGATGCTTCTGGTTGAAGATACCGAGCTCATGGGCGCGATAACCGGTGACAAGTAGATTTTTCAAGTTGATAACTCCTTAACATAAGTTGATCCTAGTGCCGATCACGGCCACGTAACGTATTATACCTTGCTTTTCTTAACCGGCAAAAACAAAAACACCGCTTCGCAAGGGAGGAAGACCTCACTGGCTCGGCGGTAGATGTTTGACATTCACCATATAGGGGATCAGGCAGATCGCCCAAGCCCATGGCAGCGGTTACAAGAAGCGTGACGAATTAACCGTGAATCGAGAGCAGGGTAAACACGGTATAGAACACCGCATAAAAAGCACCCAGTCCCACAATCCATAGAAAAGCGTTGCCTTTCAATTTCTCCGGTTGCCACATGAGGATTCGCTCCTTTACGTTTCACTGGACTCATAAAAATGTGAACAAATTGTGTCTGACTTAATTATTGAACATTTTGTGTCAAAAATCAAACAATTTATTGAACAAATTCAATTTTTTTTGAAAATCAACAAAAAACCATGCCCCGTAGGGCATGGTCGGTCATTTGAGTTTTCTGTTATTATCCTTTAAATGGAGAAAAGCCTTCCTCCGCCAAATACTCCCCGGCTTCCTCACGGGTTTCGAAAGCCATCTCCAGGCTTAATCCGGAGTAGATATACCACAAATCATCCTCATATTTGAGTGTCAGCTTCTCGCCTTTGCCATTCACCCAGATCCCCCCGGTTGAGGTGTTGTGCGAGGAACCGTCTGTCGCTCCCGAGTGAGCAGGGGATGAAACGCTGTCTTTGTCCTTTCGGGCGGACAAAGAGGCAATGGACGCCTCAACCAGGCGACGTAACTCCGGCTCTGCCATGTCCCGGATATTCACGAATCCTTTGGCATCGGTCTCATACCCGTCCAGCAGCCCGGCGTATACAAAACCGTTCCCGTTGGGGTGCAGGTGGTAGACGACGGTTTTTTTATCATAAACGCTGCCTTCATAGTGGAAATTTACCCGGCCCAGCGATACGTTTCTTTGCTCCAACTCAGGGAATGATTTGAAAATTTCCAGTTTCTGATCAAATGTCAGCATGCGGCCCAACCTCTCAATTGGCGATATTACGGGGCTTGTCCTTCCCGCGTCTATTGATTATAGCATATCGGACTCTCCAATTCGTGCCGTTTCCCGATTGGGTCAGTGTCAAGCTAGCGTGGGCAGTCATTTAAGATGCCTGGAACGCGAACCTGA